>JAFGXD010000049.1 GCA_016936815.1 Bacteroidales bacterium | reverse complement strand
TTTTCATTTTGTTGCAATTTAATTATCAAAGGTTCGTTTCGCCTCATATTATTATTATAAATTTCACTTGATACATAAGTATTAATATTGTATTTTTGTTTTCTAATCAACATGATTTAATATGAGAAAATTGCTTTTTATTATTTTGCTTGGACTTGGTTTTACATCTTATTCTCAGGATACTACAGAAATTATTGATTTAGGAAAGTACAAATTTTCTGCAATATCAATTTATTCGGATGCAAATAAATACGAATATACCTCAGACGATTTAAATCTAATGTATGATATAATAAGAGAAAATGTTGAATCGGAATTTGCTTTTCATTCTTTATTTCCCGCATCTTACAAAACCAAATCTGTTTCCTATAATGGTATTTCATTTATTTTCACACGTTCTGAATTAAGGTCAATTGAATTTGGCATCAGCTTTTCCTCTCAAGAAAACAGAACTAACTGGTTTATTTACGACAAATACGTGCGAGTTGACACAATTCCCGATTTAGACCATACATTTTATCTTGATACTGCTTACCGTAGATTTCAGGGAGCAATAGAGGATTTAACAACCTTGAATTTAAATTTCAGGAAGATTCACCGTTCCAATCCAAAAAAATCGTTTATTGCATACGGTGGTTTTGGATTTAGCATGGGTTTATCGGTTGTTTCGAGAATTATTACCCAATCTTACCAATACACTTATCTTAAATATGAAATAGACAGTTTAGATTATTTCAACTTTTCAAAAGTATATGATTACCAACAAAATCCGGACAAAATTTACGAAGTAAGTCAATCACTTTTTGCAAGGCTTTACATTCCATTTGGAGTAAATCTTGCCTTTAGCACTGATGATAGTTTTTTCAAAAAACTTCACATAGATATTCGTTCCTGTTTTGGATTTGAACATCAACAAGTTTTTGGAAATGCAGGATACCTAAGGTCATTTTATACCTTTGGCTTAGGCTTGCGTTATGCAATCTAGATTTTAACCTGTCTTACAACATCAATTACCGTTCCATCAACCCATTTTATTGCTGCAACAACTTTATCGGTTGTTTCGGCTTTCTTAGGTTTGCCACAAATTTTTTCGGCTTCTTCTTTAAGTTCTTGAATTGATTTTATTGGCAATTTAGATCCCTTCATTTTCTTAATCAAATCTTTACGTAGTGGATTAATTGCAATTCCTCTTTCGGTTACAATAACGTCAATTAGTTCACCGGGGCCGCAAATTGTGGTCACCTCATCAACAATTACAGGGATTCTGTCTCTAAACAATGGAATTGGTAAAATGGTGCATTTAGAAAACAAGCAGTTTTGCCATCCTCCTATTCCATGTAGCAAATATCCATCGGAATGTGATACAACGTTGGCATTAAAGTTTAAATCGACTTCGGTAGCTCCAAGAATTGCAATATCTACTAAGGTAGTAAAATTGCCTTTTCCGTGGTAGTTGTAAGAAGTAAAAGGACTTGTATTAACATGACCTTCATTTTCTCGCATAGAACGAACTCCTTCCAAATCGAAAGTTTGTCCGTCGAGAATGTAATCTACATAACCGTCTTCAAGCATTTTAACAGGATATTTGTTGCTTCCTGCTCTAATAAATCGGGCTTTAATATTTCTTTCCCTAAGAATTTCCTCAAAGAAAATTCCTATTGAAAGAGCTGTTCCACCTGCTCCTGCCTGATATGAGAAGCCGTCTTTTACCATTCCGGCCTCATCGCAAAATTTAGAAGTTAATTCAGCAATAAGCAAACGGTCGGGGCTTTTTGTAATTTCTGTTGTACCTGAAACAATTTTTTCGGCAATACCAACTTGGTCTACTTCCACAACAAAATCGACATAATTTCCATGAATTTGCCAGGGAATACAAGGAAAAGGAACAATATTATCGGTTACCACAACAACACGGTCGGCATATTGAGAATCGGCAAGAGCAAAACCTAAAAGACCGCATGCAGCAGGACCTCTATCGCCGGTAGCATTACCAAAAGGATCGGCAGTTGGTGCAGCAATTACCGCAATGTCAATTATTACCTCGCCATCCTGAATAGATTGGTATCTACCGCCATGGGAACGAAGCACTCCAACACCTTTCATTTTTCCAAGAGAAGCAAATTTTCCCAAAGGGCCGTTCATACTTCCTTCAATATGATGAATAGTTCCATCTTCAAGATATGGCACAAGGTGTTCGTGGCAAGGAAATGAAGCCGAAGGATACCAAATAAGATTCTTAATTCCCATTTCTTTGGCAATATCAAAAATCTGATTAGCAATTAAATCTCCGTTTCTAAAATGATGATGAGTAGAAATTGTCATTCCATCTTTTAACCCACATTTTATAAGAGCATCTTTTAAAGATTTAACTCTTTTGTCGCCATCGGCAGGATAATCGGCACATGAATAAATTCTAGGTGCATGTTTTCTGCCTGTTGGTTTGTGTTTTCCAATTCCCTTATATGGCACAACAGCCTGTCCGTTTATTTCAACAGGAACCATTCGTCCCAGTGCATTTTTTACTTCTTTTATCTTAGTCATTGTTTGTCCTCCAGTCTTTTGATATTAATCCTAATTCTAAAGCCAAAACAATAGTTTTTAAGGCTCTTTTAACAACGGGTGGGTCAATCATTTTTGTTCCCAAGGAAACAACTCCAAGTCCTTTTGCTTCAGCTTCTTCGAAAGCAAGAACAATTTTTTGAGCTTTTTCAATTTCATCTTTAGTAGGAGCAAAACCTTCATGAATTACCCTAATCTGACGAGGATGAATGCATCCCATACCTTCAAATCCAAGTCCTTTAGATGTTTTTACATTTTCAAGCAGACCTTCCATATCGCCAACATCCGAAAAAACAGAATCTATTGGCTGAATCCCGGCAGCTTTTGCAGCATTAACAAGTCTTGTTCTGGCATAAAAAGATTCTGTAGCTTCCTTGGTTCTTTTTGTTCCCAAATCGGCTGTAAAATCTTCAAGACCTATTGCAAGGCTAACAACATTTGTTGAAGAAACAGCTATTTCGAAGGCTTTTTCAACACCAAGAGCACTTTCAATAATAGGCATATAATAAATAGGTTCTTTTACTTTATGCTGTTTTTTAAGAATTTCAATTTCTTTATCAAGCCTCTTTATGTAATCAGCAGATTCGCATTTTGGAACCAAAAGTAGATGAACATTATGAGGAATGAGGTATTTTAAATCTTCAATTCCTCTTTCGCCCTGATTAATTCTGACCATTCTCTCTGCTCCATAATAATTTACTGTTCTAAGAGCATTTCTAACAAGTAATCTTGCTTCGTCTTTTTTTGCGGGTGCAACTGCATCTTCCAAGTCTAGAATTATTCCATTTGGATTATGAATTCCGGCATTAAGCATCATGCTCGGTGTATTTCCGGGAAGGTATAATCTACTAAATCGAAATTTATCTCTTTTGCTTTTGTAAGTATTTTCATTAATCATTTCCGGCCAGAATTCCTTATCGGTATCTATTATTTGCTTAACAGCAGCTTCAAATCTCGCTGCTATTACAAAAGGAAGAGCACCTTTATCGTCAATGCTTAATTTGGCATTTTTTATTTCGAAAAACTTAAGCAATTCATTGCATTGTTTAAGAATATCGTCTCCAAACATTGATGCAACCTTACTTTTCATTTCAATTTGAAGCCCTTTAGTATTGGTTAGTTCAAGGGTAATTTGGCAATCGGACCGAACTTTAGGCCCTGAATTTCCAGCAATGGCAATTTTTGTCATTATCGCTTAATTATTTTATGAAACAATAATTTTTAAGGATACAAACCTACATGATTTTTTTAGAAAAATATGCTTTAATGGTGTAAAAACAATCAACATTTTAACTGTTTTACGATAGTTTGTAAAGAAGATAGTTTGAAGTATTTTTTCCTGCTGCGTTTCTTTTATTCTTTTTGTTTTTATCAATAAACCTCTTACGATGCCTCGAGACTAAATTAAATAAGCCTTTCAGGCTTTGGTTTGCGATAAAAAAATAAAATAAAAAATAATTTTTATGGAATTTTGTATTGCCGTGTATCATTAAATTGTATTTTTATTTGAAATACCCCGAATTAAAAACGGAACTTATGAAAACCACTAAAAACCAAAGAAAAATGAGCCGAAAAACTTTATTTGTAACTATTGCTGTATTGCTGTTTTTTGTTACTGCATCTGCAATAATTGTCAATTATTCTTATGAAATGAAGCCTGACAAAAAACCATATTTGGAATTTAAAAAGGGGGCTTCCTACACCGATTTGTGGGAAAAAGTTGATGAATTGGAAAAGAAAGGATTGCCAAAATCTGCTTTAGAACTAGTTGATAATATTTATAAGGTAGCCAAAAAGGAGAATAATTATGCCCAAATTGTGAAGGCCATAATTTATAAACAGAAATACGTAATGGCTATTGAAGAGGATGGTTTTAAAAAGAATCTGGAGTTCCTAAATGGAGAAATTTCTACTGCTTCTTTTCCGTTAAAACCTGTTCTTCAATCTATGTTGGCCGAAACTTATTGGGGATTTTATCAGGCCAATCGTTGGCAATATTACAACCGTACCGAAACTGTAGCTTTCGATAATTCCGATCCTTTAACTTGGTCGCTGGAAAAAATCCTAGACGAGATTGTAAAAAACTATACAGCTTCTCTTTCAAATATTGACAGCTTGCAAAGAACAAGAATTGATATTTACGATGATGTTTTAAATCAATATCCAAACAGCCGAAAATTCAGACCTACTCTTTACGACTTTTTGGCTCATAGAGCAGTTGATTTTTTTATGAATTCCGAATCGGGCATTACTCGTCCTGAAACTGATTTTCAAATTGAAAGTAAAGATTATTTTGCTTCAGCAGAGTTTTTTTCTGTTATAAATATTAGTACTACAGATACTCTTTCTCTTAGATATTATGCTGTAAAAATCCTTCAGGAGCTTACAAAATTTCACTTATCGGATGAAGATCCAAGTGCATTGGTTGATATTGAAATTAAACGTCTTACCCTTGCTAATTCATACTCACTTCACCCCGAAAAATCTGAGCTTTATTTAAATGCTTTGCTTAAACTGGAACAAAAATATATTAAACATAGTATTTCTAACGATGTTGCTTTCCTTATTGCTTCATATTATTTAGCAGAAGGGGGTAAATATCAGCCTCTTGTGTCGGACGACAATAAATGGATGAATAAAAAGGCTCACGATTATTGCTCGGAAGCACTCGATAGATTTACTTACGGTTATGGTTCCGATAATTGTAAATATTTGAAAAACCAGATTGAACAAAAAATGGTTTCAATGACTGCTGAAGCGTATGTAACTCCGGGACAACCATCCAAAATATCTGTTTCATGGAAAAATATAGACAAAATGTATTTCAGGGTTGTGAAAATAGACAGATTTAAATACAATAACGATGTTCGTAATCTTTACGGCGATAAATTAATTGATTTTCTTCGTAAACTAAAGTTCGAAAAGGAATGGTCTGTGGCTCTTAAAAACGATGGTGATTTTCAGATGCACAACACCGAAATTGTTCTTCCTGAATTGGAAAAAGGTTATTATATTGTTATTGCAAGTCATAATTCTGATTTTTCTTATTCAGAAAATGCTGTAGTTTACGGTTTTGTTCAATCAACAAACATTAGTTATGTGCAGAGAAAAACACAGGACAATGATTACGAGGTTTATGTTTTAGACAGAAATTCTGGAGAACCTCTAGAAAATGCAAAAGTTACTCTTTGGCAGCAGGAATGGGATTATCTTCTTCAACGTTACCGTGAAAAGAAACACATGGTTCTTAACACAAATGAGGATGGATATGTAAAAATTAATGCTCCTAAAAGCGATTACTCGGTTAGCTATTTTATTGGGATTAATCATGGCGTGGAAGAACTTATTTCTAACGAATATTTCTACCAATATAGAGCTTATGAATACGACAAACACAGAACAGTAACTTATTTTTATGCCGACAGAGCTATATACCGTCCCGGACAAAACATACACTGCAAAGCTGTGGTGCTCGATTACGATGGGGAAAACTATACAATTAAACCTAATTATAACACAATAGTGTATTTTTATGATGTTAATTATCAGCTGATTGAACAAAAATCACTTACTACTAACGAGTTTGGCTCTATTTCAGGAACTTTTACAGCTCCTCAGGGTGTTTTAACCGGAAATATGCAAATTAGAAATGCTCACGGTTCTATTTATGTTTCTGTGGAAGAATACAAAAGACCAAAATTTGAAGTTAATTTTAAACCAATAACCGGAAGTTACAAGCTTAACCAAAATGTTAAGGTAGATGGTGAAGCCAAAACCTACGCAGGAACAATGGTTGATAATGCATCTGTTTCCTATCAGGTTAAGAGAATGGCATACTTTCCTTATTACTGGTATTATATGAGGTGGTATGGCTACAATCCTTACAATACTTCCGAACAAATTGTAAAAGTTGGAACTTGCGAAACAAACGACGAGGGCAAGTTCGAGATTGAATTTCTTGCCGAACCCGATAAATCAATCCCCGAAAAAATGAAACCGGGTTTTATGTACACTGTTATTGCCGATGTTACCGACATAAATGGTGAAACAAGAAGTACGCAAACAATTGTTTATGTTGGATATACAGCAATGGTTTTAAGTTGCGACCTGGAAGCAAAAGTAGATAGAAAAGAGGTTTCTAAATTTAAACTTGAGGCTTTTAATCTTTCCGGTGAACCTGTTGATGCTAATGGTTCTATTAGTATTAAGAAGGTTGAAAAGAACTCAAGGCTTTTTAGAAATAGACTATGGACTGAGCCCGATATTAAGAGTTTTACAAAGGAAGAATTTTACAAACTTTTCCCGAATGATGTCTATTCAAAAGAAAATGAGCTCGCACAAAGAAAAATTGGAGATGAAGTATTCTCCGGTTCATTCTCCACTAAAGAATCAAAAGAAGTTTCTTTAAAAAACATGAAAAACTGGGCTCCCGGTGAATATTACATTGAGGTGAAATCTAAAGATGAATTTGGTGCCGATGTTGAATATCAAATGTATTTTACTCTTTTCGATTCGGGTACAAAAGATATTCCTGTTAATGAATTCTCGTGGTTTACTCCGGTTAAGAACAAATGCGAACCCGGAGAAACAGCTAAATTTCTGGTTGGATCGGCTGCCGACAATGTTAAAATGCGCTACGAAATTGAATTTAAAGGAAAAATTGTTCATTCAGAATGGCTAACAATTAACAACGAACAAAGACTTATTGAAATTCCTGTTTTAGAGAAACATAGGGGTAATTTCTCGGTTCATTTTGTTTTTGTTAAGAATGGAAGAAGTTACGTTTATTCCGATATGGTTTATGTGCCTTGGTCTAACAAAGAACTTAAAATGAAGTTCGAAACTTTTAGAGATAAACTTTATCCGGGTGAAAACGAGAAATGGAGAATTTCAATTAAAGGACCCGATGGAGAAAAAGTTGCAGCAGAAATGATGGCAACTCTTTACGATGCGTCTCTTGATGCTTTTAGAGCAAATTCTTGGTGGTTTAATGTTGTCCAGTCTAATTATACTACTTTGTATTGGAATACAAATCAGTCGTTTGCATACTCTTACATGCAGGTTATGCAAGACAGTTGGAATGAGTATTTGTATCCTGCTAATAGATATTATGAAAGTTTAAATTGGTTCAATTATTATTATGGAAGTTATGGCAATTACGACGGGCGGTACAACAGGAGATATTATAGTAAGAGTGATGGAAGCATGGATGATTATGATTATGAACTTGCAGAAGAATCATTACCAGTAATGGATGCTGTTGCTTCTGTAGATAAAAAATCAGCCGAAAAAGAAAAAGATGTTGGCCTTGTTACCGGTTCAACTTCCACTTTAACTGCTCAATCTCCAATGTCCGGCAGTCGTGCAGAGAATGAGCAAACTGTTTCTCGTGAAGCCGGAGGAGGACTAATGCCTGTTAAAACCAGAACAAATTTTGCAGAAACAGCCTTCTTCTATCCTCAGCTTAAGACAAATGAAAATGGTGAAGTAATTATTGAATTTACTGTTCCTGAATCGCTTACCAAATGGAAAATGATGGGTCTTGCTTATACCAAAGATTTAAAATATGGTCTAATAAATAACGAGCTTGTTACTCAGAAAGACCTTATGGTAATGCCAAATGTACCAAGATTCTTCAGGGAAAACGATAAGATAACTATTTATGCAAAAATCTCTAACGTTAGCGAAGCAGACCAAAGCGGGGTTGCCAAACTTCAACTTTTCGATGCTCTTACAATGAAACCTGTTGATGCTTTGCTTAAGAATAAAAACATCTCACAATCATTCTCTGTTAAGAAAGGTCTTTCGGTTAATGTTTCATGGGAATTGGAAATACCTGAAGAAGTTCAGGCTGTTACTTATAAAATTACTGCTCAAACCAGCAAACATTCCGATGGCGAAGAAAACACCATTCCGGTTCTTTCCAACAGAATGCTTGTTACCGAATCGCTTCCTTTACCAATTAGAGGTAATCAGACTAAAAACTTTACATTCACTAAATTAGTAAATAACAATTCAAAAACGCTTAAGCATCATAAAGTAACCCTTGAGTTTACTGCTAATCCGGCATGGTATGCTGTTCAGGCTCTTCCATATTTAATTGAATACCCATACGAATGTGCCGAGCAAATATTCTCAAGATTCTATGCAAATAGTATTGCTTCTCATATTGCAAATTCAAACCCAAAAATTAAAAAGGTTTTCGATGCATGGAGAGATACTCCCGGCTCAAAAGCTCTTCTTTCAAATCTTGAAAAAAATCAGGAACTAAAAGAGGTCTTACTTCAGGAAACTCCATGGGTACTAGATGCTCAGGATGAAAGCGAACGTAAAAGACGAGTTGGATTGCTTTTCGATTTAAACCACATGGCAGCAAATTTGGAGTCGGCAATTAGAAAACTGGACAAACTTCAGGCTCCTTATGGTGGATGGACTTGGTTCCCGGGAATGCCGGTTGACAGGTACATGACTCAGCATATTATTACCGGTTTTGGTCACCTCGACCGACTTGGTGTAAAAAGCATTAGAGACGATAACCGCATTTGGAAAATGGCCAAAGATGGAGTTAATTATCTGGATGGTCAGATTAGAAAAGACTATGAATACCTTAAAAAGCATTATACCAAAACTGAAATGGAAAAAATGCAAATAAGCTATCTTCAGGTTCAGTATTTATATTGCAGGTCTTACTTTATGGAAGATTTTAAAATCGACAAAAGAGATCAGGAGGCTTTTAACTATTATAAAGGTCAGGCAGAAAAATATTGGCTTAACTTTAACCAGTATATGCAGGCAATGATAGCACTTTCTTTGCACCGTTTCGAAGATAAAGAAACTCCTCAGGCAATAATGAAATCTCTCGACGAACATGCTTTAAACTCTGAAGAAATGGGTATGTACTGGAAATCGCAAACCGAGGGCGGTTACTACTGGTATCAAGCTCCAATTGAAACACAAGCTCTTATGATTGAGGCATTTGATGAGATTACTGCCAATCAGGAAAAAGTTGATAATCTGCGTGTTTGGTTGCTAAAACAAAAGCAAACGCAAGACTGGAAAACTACAAAAGCAACCACTGAAGCTGTTTATGCTCTGTTGCTAAGAGGAACAGAATGGCTTGCTACCGAATCGAATGTTGAAATTAAAGTGGCCGACAAAATTATTGATCCTAAAAAGATTCCTGGCGTTCAGGTTGAAGCAGGAACAGGCTATTTTAAAACTTCTTGGGGACCGGGAGAAATAACAAACGAAATGGGTAATATTACAGTTACTAAAAAAGACGTTGGCGTAAGCTGGGGTGCAATGTATTGGCAGTATTTTGAGCAACTCGATAAAATTACTACTCACGAAACTCCTTTAAAACTTACCAAAAAACTTTTTGTTGAACGAAGAACAAGTTCTGGAGAAAGACTGGAACCAATTGACAAGACAGAGCTTAAAGTTGGAGATAAAGTGGTTGTAAGAATTGAATTGAGAGTAGACAGGCTAATGGAATACGTGCACATGAAAGATATGCGAGCATCGGGTTTTGAGCCATTGAATGTAATTTCCAGATACAAATATCAGGATGGACTTGGTTATTATGAATCAACAAAAGATGTTTCAACAAACTTCTTCTTCTCATATTTACCAAAAGGAACCTACGTTTTCGAATATCCTGTAAGGGTAACACATCAGGGCGACTTTTCGAACGGAATTACAACAATTCAGTGCATGTATGCACCCGAATTTACATCACATTCGGAAGGAATTAGAGTTAAGATTGATGGAAAATAAAAAATGATTTTTAAAAAAAAAGGGATTCTGTTTTAGAAGTCCCTTTTTTATTTTCTTATACTTGTAACTTAAAGACCGCTATTAGGAAATCTATATTTGTTATTAAGATGTTTCAATAATTGGAAAACAACCATTGTAAGTATTTTCGTTAAAAACTCAGCAATTATTACATTGGTATCAGAACAGTATTTTGTTTATTAATAATCCCATTTATTGGTAAAAGTATTGAAGAAATTTATTCCGAATTTTATTGTAAAATCGGCTTCAGAAAGATTATTATCAGAAGTTACGGCATAAATTCCAAAACGAAAAAGTTGTTTTTTTATCCTGAAAATCTTTTCAAATCCTCCAAACATTTCGAAATGAGAAAAACTGTTGTCGCTCATAATAAGAGTTCCTGCACCTCCCGCTAATCCAAGTTTCATTTTCTTAAGAAGTGGAATTTTATTAAGAATAGCTCCTTCGAAATGGTGAATATAATTTGCTCTAAAATATTCAGCATTAGTGTTTAAACTAGGCCCTAAAAGTTGAAAAGACCTTCTTGGGTCGGAAAAGAAAAATCTGTCGGAGCCCCTAAAATATTTATTTTCCAATACCCTTAAATTGTTTTTGTTGAAAAAAGTTCCTGCATACAATTCCCAACCCGAAGAACCAAAACGGGCAAGTTGCATTTCGTCTTTTGCTCCAATTTCAATGAAATCAAAATCGACTTCGCTTTCAAAAACTTGTGGAATTCCTTTTCTATATACAAGTTGAAATTCAGGAAAATCTGTTCCAATTATGTACTTTTTGTTGCCTTTAATAATGTAATCTTGTTTTAGCCTATATTTTATTTCGAGTTTTAGCTCCGATTTTTTATATCTTTCAAAGTCGGCAGGGGTATTTAATTCTCCAAACAAACTTTCACTCCAGTTGTCGAGTTCTAAATTGTTAATTGGATTCTGATCGCTAAATTCGAAACTTAATTCTGCATAAAGTCCATTAATTAATTCCATTCGCTGTGCAAGTCCAAATGTTTTGCTGTGCACATAATTGCTTCTTGCAAAAGTTTGTTCAATAGATGCATATTGATTAATCATTTCATAAAAACTTCCTGCAATTATACGTGTTCTAACAAATTTTAAAGGAAAATAAGTAAGTCCCACGGATATTTTACCCTTAACATCCTCGTTTCTAAAACCATAATCTATGAAACCTTTATTTTCAAGAAGCCAATTATTTTTGAATTCTTTATTAAAATAGCCAGGAAGTTTATGTCTATAGCCTCCAACACCAAAGGGATTTACTTGTTCGGGTAAACCGCTAACATACCATTCAGTTCCTTTCGATCGATTTCTTCTACCAACACCTGCCAGCCAAAACCACCAGTCTATTCTATTAAAAGCGGAATCTAGCTTAGCGTAGAATTCATCAGAAGAATAATAATCTCTAAGACTATCTGTTTTGTGAATAAAATTCAACTCATTATCTTTCAGAACCAGAGGCCTTTCATTAGCCCAAAAACTTGAATCTTTATCGAAAGCATAAACATCGAAGGTTTTCGAACCTTTTTTGAAAGTATTTTCCGGCATTTCAATATTAACCTCATAGTTTGAATGATCCATTCTTGTATTGCCCATTATTAGAGATTTTCCTTCCCTAATAGTGTAGAAAAACTCTCTTCTTTCCGGCACAAAAATATTGCTATCGTAATGTTGATAGTTCTGAATAATTCTAAAATCCTTACAAAACTGCAAGGAAGGTCCTTTTGCCGTAAGATCTGCGGTAACCAAAGCCCAGCTAGAATCCTGAATGTAAATAAATCCCCTGAATAGTGGTTCGGCATTGTTTCTTGGAATAACTTCAATTTTATGAATTTTTTTTCCTTTTTCAAAAAATGCACAATCGTATAGAAAAGAATAACTTATTGCTGAATTAGCAGCAAGAGGACTAAGAAATGGTTTTTGTGCTAAGGAAGGAATATTAATAAGGTTTTTATAAAAATTAATATCTCCGGTGCTTAAATCTTTTACTATAATATAAGGATTATCCTCGAAAGTTGTTTCCGGAATAATATTTTCTTCGCCAACATCAATTGAAAGACTAACCGATTTGCCAACTTCTTTCTTTACCTCTGCATAGTCGTGATGGGCAAGAATTTTTTCCATATAAGAAGAAGGATTCTTAAAATGTGAAATTGATATAGATTCTAATAGATTAAGTTTTTCCTTCTTTAAATGCTCATCTAAACCTTTTGACGGAACAGTATCTTTACGCAATGAGTCTGATTTTGTTTTAAGTAGAGATTCCTTTTCCAAAGAAGTTTTCAGATATGTTTTACATCTGTAATTTTCAACAGCATCAAGAAATATTTTTCTATTAGCCCTAACATTTGCCATAATTCGTTTTGCAGGGTCTTTCTTATTAGAAAAAATTTCTACTTCGCCAATAATTTCAGCAGATTGCTGCAAAATTACATTTAAGATAATAGGCTTGTTATTGGTAATTTTTATTGATTTTTCAACCGTTTCAAATCCTAAATAAGAAAAAACCAAAATATAATTTCCTGTTTTTAATTCAAGGAAATATTCTCCCTTAGTATCGGTTGCAACACCATAAACAGAGTTTTTTACATAAACACTTGCAAAAAGAAGAGCATTTCCGCCTTGGTCGGTAACCTTCCCTTTAACGTACTCAGCATTAACAGAAAAGTAAAAAATAGAAAGTAGAATAGAAATAAAAAGTCTTTTCATTGTAAAATTTATGAAAGAGAGACGAACAAGTATGGCAAAAAGTTACAATTTAATTATCTTCTTCTTTAAAAACATATTCAGAGGCATCTTTAAGACTAATTACAAATACATCATCTTTAAGTAAATAATCGGTATCTTCAACTTTAAACCATCCTCCATCTTTTATTTCATCCGGAAAAATGTGACTTTCGCTGTCAATATAGATATTCATTCCGGTAGCAGGAATAAAACTAAGTTCTTTTGCAAAATCAGGAATATCTTCACTAATATATGTTCTGAATTCGAAAATTATTGAAAATGTGTTCTTTTTCATATTTTTTTTGTTTTTACAAATATAATTAAAAGTTGATTTGTTTGTTGGTTGTTCGTTTTTGGTTTATTGGTAGGTTTTATTAGTAATTACATTATTAATTAGAAGCTAAAGATTGGGTATTTAATTGTAATATTTTATCTATTGTATTGTTGAAAAATTAATTTACCTTTGCAGGCTCAAAAATCAATCTGTAAAAAACAGATATGTTTAACGTGTAATGGGGAGTCGCAAGATTCCAGGTAGCACACAAATTAATTAAAAATGAAAACAATAGAAATTAATGCCAAAATCCGGGAGAATCTTGGAAAAAAAGAAACAAAAAAATTAAGAGTTGAAGAAAGCGTACCTTGTGTACTTTACGGTGGAAAAGAAAATATTCACTTTTATGCTCACAAAACTGCTTTTAAAGATTTAATCTACACACCAAATTCTTACATCGTTAAGCTCATTATTAATAATAATGAACATTTATCAGTTATTCAGGATGCACAATATCATCCTGTAAGCGATGAAATTTTGCACATTGATTTTTACGAAATAAATCAGGATAACCCTGTTGTTATTGGAGTTCCTGTTATTCTTAATGGTTTTGCAAAAGGTGTTCAGGATGGTGGTAAACTAAACTTAATGGCAAAAAAATTAAGAGTTAAAGGATTAGTAAATAATTTGCCGGATGAGTTGAATGTTGATGTTACAAACATTAAACTTGGTCAAACACTAAAAGTAAAAGAATTATCGTTCGAAAACATTGAATTAATTGATAATCCAAATACTAGTGTTTGTTCTGTTAAGTTAACAAGAGCTGCTCGTGGTGCTGCAACAGACGAAGAGGGTGCTGATGGTGCTGAAGGAGCTGAAGGAGCTGCAGAAGCAAGCGAAAGCTAATAAAAATAAACAAAATGAAATACCTGGTAGCCGGTTTAGGCAATTTTGGAGAAAAATACAAAAACACCAGGCACAATATAGGTTTTACAGTATTGGATGCATTAGCAAGTGCATCCAATATTTTTTTTCGGGATACCAGATATGCATTTCGAGGTGAACTAAAATACAAGGCCAGAACGCTTATACTTATTAAGCCAACAACCTACATGAATCTTAGCGGTTTGGCTGTTAATTACTGGCTAAAAAATGAAAAAATACCTTTGGAAAACCTTATTGTTGTGGTTGATGATATTGCACTGCCATTTGGTTCAATAAGATTAAAACCTAAAGGGGGAGATGCCGGACATAATGGCTTGCGTAATATTACAGAAATTATTGGTACACAAGATTATCCAAGACTTAGATTTGGTATTGGTAACGATTTTTTTTCCGGTCAACAAGCTAATTATGTTCTTAGTCCTTGGGACTTCGAGGAAACAAAAAATTTGCAAGCCAGAGTTGAAATTGCGGTTGAGGTAATAAAAAGTTTTGCTACAAAAGGACTTCAAAACACTATGAACGAATTTAATAATAAATAGTTTTATTAAAGACAATAAACAATTGGCTGAACTATTTTGACGGTGCTTTTCTTTAACACATTCTTATCGCTACTAAGGAATATTTCTACATTTTTTTTGCCATTAGCATCAAAAGATTCTATTTTTACATTTTAATAAAGAAAAAATGCATAACAAAAAAACCAAGATTCTTTTAGTGGAGGATGACCAAAATTTAGGCTACATTCTAAAGGATTATCTCGAAATTCTTAATTATGAAATTGTTTGGGAAAAGAATGGTAAATTGGGGCTTGAAGCTTTTCATAAATCCCAATTCGACTTATGCATTCTTGATGTTATGTTGCCTGTAATGGATGGATTTTCCCTTGCGGAAGAAATAAGAAAAAATGATGAACTTGTTCCAATTATTTTCCTAACTGCCAAAAATCTTAAAGAAGATAGAATAAAAGGTTTTAGAGCAGGTGCCGATGATTACGTTACCAAACCTTTTAGCACCGAAGAACTAAGTTTAAGAATAAAAGCCATTCTCAAAAGATACAATAACGGATTAGATATACCTGATAAGCAAACAAATTATCAAATTGGCAATTTTTCTTTCGATTATTCAAATCAAATTCTAAAAATAAATACTATCGAAAAACATCTTACCCGACGTGAATCAGATGTTTTACGACTTCTTTATCTTAATAAAGATAAGGTAGTTAGAAGAGAGATTGCTTTGCAAAATATTTGGGGCGAAGACGATTATTTTAAGGGACGAAGCATGGATGTTTATATTGCTAAACTAAGAAAACACTTAAAAGAAGATCCTAGGGTTCAAATACAAAACCTTCATGGAACCGGGTTTAAACTTGAAATAAATGACAACATCCGATAGCAACGTTAGAATTGATAAATACTTGTGGGCAGTAAGAATTTTCAAAAACCGAAGCCTGGCTACCGAAGCCTGCAAAAAAGGAAGAATTGAAGTATTTGGGATGACTGCAAAACCATCAAGATTGGTAAAAGTAAATGACCTCATAACATATAAAACTCCTCCAATTGTCAGATCCTTTAAGGTTATTGGAATTCTGGAAAAAAGACAATCAGCAAAAATTGTTGCAGATTACCTTATTGAAACAACTCCCGAAGAAGAATTTATTAAACTAAAAATGACAAAAGAAGATAAATACATTTTCAGAGATAAAGGATTGGGAAGACCTACCAAACGAGACAGACGTCAATTAGGGAAAATAATGGACGATGATTTATAATTTTGGTATGGGCTTTGTAGTTTTTAATAGCTGAATTTTGTATTTTTACAAAAAAAATTAAAAAATGAAAGTTTTTACAACTCTGTTTCTTTTTCTCTCCGTATTATGGGCATTTAGTCAGAATCCCAATAATGACAGTCTTTTTAATAAGCAATTTGAACAAAAAAATATTGAGTATAAATTAACTGCCGGAAGTACTTACCTTTCTTTTGGCAACAACAAACAAATGTTTTGTTCCTATTTTCATCCACAAGCTTCTTACTCAATAAATTCCCGATTCCGGCTTAATATTGGAGGTATGTTTGTGAATACAAATATTTTTGGTTTTCAACCTAATTCGGAAGGAACAGGATATGTGCCGGCTAATTCAGGTATGGCAACATTTTTAACAATTGGCGGAACATATCAGGCAGGTTCCAAATTGTTTATTACCGGCTCAATTATGAAAAATATTGGTAACGTAAATGCAACCTTATTCCCGGTTTCAAATATCTACTCCTTAGATTTAGAATATAAAATAAACAAAGAACTTAGTATTGGTGTTGAGATTAACTATATACAATCCAATGGTTCAATTTTCCCTAACAGAAATCCTTATTCTTATGGAAATGGACTTTTTTCACCCTTCAACTATTAATTATGAGGAAAATTGCAGTAATTTTTTTTCTTATTATTTCCCTTTCCTCATTTGCCTGCCATAGAGCTTATCAATACCGACTATTTCCTATTGCCATTTCAGATAGCTCTTTACTATTTCTTCAAATTGAAATGATTAGAGATGCCACAAACAAAAACTCATGGTCGGGAACAGCTAATATTCTATCTTTTGAAAATAATTCATTATCGGTTTTTTATTCCTTAGATTCTATAATGCTAAACTCTGATAATTATTCTAATGAATTAGAAAAAATATTCTTCAAGGCAAAAGAGAAAATTGATGGCAATATTTATGAGTATCTGGATATAAGCAAAATAAAACTATGCAGACATCAACCTCAATGTGCCGGTTTATTATTGCATAGAATATCAAAAGATTCGATTTTTATTAAAAATGAACAAAAATCAGTTCTTATTGATTTACCAAAAAACAGCCTTGCTGAAAGAGAACTAGTTGCAGCAGGTGGAATGGGAGAACCTTTTAATCTAAATTCAGTTAGAGAATTTTACTTTAAAGGAAAAAAAATATTATTGGTCAATGTTGGTACTGGAGAAAAAGAAAGTTCCGATTATAAGCACCTGATTAAAGATCAGATGCAATACGAAAACAACCCTTTTTTTCCTGAATTAACCTTATATCATGGTTTTTGCTTCGACATGATTCTTTTTGAAAATTAGTTTTCCTTTTTTGCGCTAATTAATTACTTTTACAATTGTAATATTTTTTCGATTTTCTATTTTTTGTCCAATTTTTGATAATCATTTATTCATTTGTAAATATCATGAGCCTTAAAATAACATCAATATTTTTTTTATTAATCTTAGCAAATACAACATTAATTGCTCAAAACATTTTTATTGCTATAGAAAAGCATAATTATCAGGAAGTTGAAATTATTTTGAAGAAAAATAAGGAGCTTGTAAATTCTATAAATCAAGAAATGGAAACTCCTATTATGAAAGCTCTGGAATTTAATGATTTGAAAATTGTAAAACTTATTATTGAAAAAGGAGCCGACTTAAACCATAAAACCAACAATGGAACAACTGTAAGTCATTATATTAGAGGTGTTGAATGTTACCATTTACTTGAAAATAAGGTAGATATTTTGGCATTAAATAACAAGGGAGAAAATATACTACATTTTGCATCGAAAAGTAATAATCCTCAATTTATTGAAATGCTTATTTTAAGCAATAAATTTGAAATAAATGCTTCGGATTATTTTGGAAATACTCCACTTATTAACGCTTGCAGTGCTTCAAATACTAAATCTTCGGAATTGCTAATAAAAGCAGGAGCAAAAATAAACATTGCCAATTCATTTGGTTTTACACCATTAATTTATTCTGCAATTAATAACAATTTGGAATTAATTGAATTACTTGTAAAAGCCGGAGCTCACATAAATTACTCTGAAATAGCTGAAAACTCTGAATTAATTGGAACACCACTATTATTTGCTTGCAAAACCAATGCTAATATAAAAACTATTGAAACACTACTTCTATTAAAAGCAAATCCAAATGTTAGAAATCCGGAATTAACTACTCCGCTTATGTTTGCAGCATCTAATAATAATAACGAGGTTGCAAAACTATTAATTAATTATGGGGCAGTATTATCAAAAACCGATAACTTGAATAAAACGGTTTTAGATTATGCAAATGAAGAGTTGAAACCATTTATTAAACAGGGAATTGAGGAGGAAACTAAATTATTTAACGTTATTATTAAAAATGATAATGAACTATTAGATAAGTTAATTCAAGATATTAAAATAATAAATCCGGCAAATTCATTAATAATTGCAATTTTAGAAAACAATTATTACGCTTTTGAAAAAATATTTAATTCAGCAAAAATAAAAGAAGTCTTCGCTTCATTTAATTCTTCATTATTAATGATTTCTATTGCTGAAGGAAGAAAAGAAATGACTAATATTATTTTAAACCATAATTACGATTGCATAAATGCAGTAAACACCTATTTTGAAACAGCTTTAAAACTGGCCAGTAAAAATCAAGATTTAGAACTTGTTGAAAAACTTATTAATAAAGGAGCAAAAATTGAAGTTTTTGAAGATAAAGATTGGTCTGCTTTGATGCCCGCAGCTCAGGAAGCCAACTTTAAATTACTGAAATTATTAATTGAAAACGAACAAAACCCAGATATTAATTACAGAATAAGAAAGTCAAATTCTGCACCTATGGATCTTCTTTGTTTTGCAGCCGAATCAGGAGATACAAATATTGTAAATTATCTCTTAATGAAAAAAGCAGAATTAAATCCCGAAGATACTACCTGGACTCCATTAATGTCGGCCTGCCAAAAAAATGATGAAATTATGGTAGATTTTCTAATAAGAAAAGGCAGCAATATTAATGCTGTAGTTTATCCGGAAGGAACAGCAATAAAACTTGCAATTCAGAATAATAATCTGAATTTGGTGAAATACCTGATTGAAAACGGCGCCGAGTTAAATTTGGCAAATGAAAATTATTGGGGTCCCGCCCACCTTGCTGTATTTATGGAAAACCTTGAAATGCTTAAGTTTCTTATTGAAAATGGAGCTGATATTAATGCAAAAATGATGGCGTTAGACGATAAACTAAACCAATATTACAACATGACACCAATTATGATTTCAGCAGTAAGAAATGAATATGAAATTATGAAATATCTCTTAGAAAAAAATGCTGAGTTAAATACAGTTGATGCCTTTGGAAAAACAGTTTTAGATTTAACCCAAGATGAAAGAATGAAAGAAGTATTAAGAAAAAAAGGAGCCAAATCAGGCTCAGAAATCAATGAAAATGAATAATATTGAAAGTTATTAAGAAAAAAATAAAATGAAAAATATTTTATTAACTGCTTTTTGCCTATTAATGGGTCTTGCAAACGCACAGGATACAGTAGCAACAAAAACAGATTCTATTAATATTGAATTACTTAACACTCGTTTGCTTTTTGTAGCCGAAAAAGGTGATGCCGATTCGGTATTAATATTACTAAAACAAGGCGCAAATGTAAATGCTGTTACATACGACGGTGTTTCTGCTCTTATGTATGCCACTCAAAAAGGCCATTTAAAAACCGTAAAAACTCTTGTCGCAAATGGTGCCGATGTAAATGCAAAACCATACACCTACGATGCTACTCCGGTGCTTACAGCTGCTGTAAAATTTAATCACGATTCAGTTGCAGAATACCTTATTCAAAAAGGAGCAAATATTGAAATGGAAGACGGATACAATGCTGAACCTCTAATATATTCAGTAGCTTATAATTATACAATAATGACAGATATGCTTCTTTTCTATAAAGCAAAAATCGAATGTAGAGACAAAGATTGGAATACTCCTTTGCATATTGCAGCATATTACGGATATAAAGACTTGGTTAATATACTTATTCTTAGAGGTGCAGATATTAATGCAGTAGATTATTCGGGTTCAACCCCTTTAATACTTGCTGCACAAAACGGTTATGCAGAAATTGTTGAAATTCTTTTAAAAAATAAGGCTAGAACCACAATAATAAATAACAGAGGTTCAACAGCTTATAGTACAGCAATTAGAAATGGACACAACGAAGTCATTTTTCAATTATTAAACTATGGTGAAAACGTAAATTCTATTCCACACATGAATATGAAACCATTAGAATTTGCACTTGCCAACAACCAAAAAGAAACTGCTGAATACTTAAGGGAAAACGGAGCAAAAATGGGAATCTGGCCAAAATTTAATACCTGGTCGTTGGGTTATGGAAATGAATTTAATTCCAAAGATTATATGTATTCCTTATGCCTTGGATGGATTGATTCAAGATATAAACTAGGTTTTGATATTGACTGGGCAACAAGACTTTGGCCAATAAGAACTCTTTATCCTCTTGAGGATGATGTGTTTGAACAAAGAAGGGAAAGAAGATCAATTCTATCTTTTAATATAAGCAAAAGATTCGACCTTTACAGTTCCGGATATTCATCTTATGGATTTGCACTTGGAGTAAGAGAAGCTTATACTTATGGTAAATATAGAGGATTTGCTGAAAAAGTTGATAAACAATGGATAACAGCCCCTCAGCTTGGACTATTCTTAAAAGGCAGATTATTATTTTTTAAGGTAAATTATTCATATCTAAAATTTTTTGAAGCTGAAATACCTGCAAGTAGATTTACTATTGAACTTAATTTCCTGATTCATAAAAAGAAAACCAGTCCTGTAAATAAAACAATTTCATGGTTGTAAAATTTATTGTAATGAAAACGAAAAAAATTATTTTACTAGCATCTCTTATTTCTGTTTTATTTTCTTTCTGCGAAGTTGAAGATACCGAATGTGTTGACGCAGATTATTCTGATTGCGACACATGGGAGCCATTTTGGGGAGAATTGGTAATAAGTCTTACCATAAACGAAGAAAATACCCTTGTTCCTGTTACAATTTATCGCGGAAAAATTGAAGAAAACCAAATAATTAAGCAATGTTCAATAAGAACACCTACTCTCTATTATGAAGTTCCTCTAGATGAGTATTATACGGTAAAGGCTCAATATAAAAATAATGGGCAAACAATTTATGCAATAGATGGAGATAGAATCTACAAAAAATCTAGAAAATATTGCGATTCAACATGCTGGGAAATTAAGGGCGGCTATTTTACATTGGATTTGAAATATTAATATTTTTTTTCATCTACCGACTTAATCCCACCTTTCACCGATTTTTGCTTTACTATGTGTATATGATTGTTTTACATTTGTAGTATAATATTTCAATTCATTAATTAAAACAAAAAAATATGTATAAAGTTGAAGTTGAAACAAAATGCAGCTCGGGTGGCTCCCGACGATTACTAACAGGGCTGGTTTTTATAATAGCCGGTGGTCTGTTTGCCGCTAAATACCTAAACGCACTTGATCCCGATGTGGAAAAATACATCTTTACCTGGCAATCGTTGCTAATTGGTATAGGAATTATTTCTCTAACAAGTAAAAATGGAAGCATTGGAGGAATTATACTTATAACAGTTGGTGCAATTTTCCTTCTACCAAAATTTGGATTTGTTGATGAAAATGTTCATCATCTTTGGTGGCCGGCTGTTCTTATAATAATTGGCCTATTTATTATCTTTAAGTCATTTGGCGATGGAAAAAAGTCGCAAAGATTCACCAAAAAACAAAGCGATATGGATGTAATAGACGAACATAATGTTTTTGGTGGAGGAATGCAATTCGTTACCTCAAAAAATTTTAAAGGTGGAAGAATTGTTTCTGTTTTTGGTGGATCTAAAGTCGATTTAACCTCTGCCGAACTGGCTGAAGGAACTAATATTCTAGATATTACAAATATTTTTGGTGGTACCGAGCTAATTATTCCCACTACATGGAAAGTAAAATCGGATGTTACTTCAATTTTTGGAGGATTTAACGATAAAAAAATACGACATTCAACAATTGAAATTGACGAAAATAGAGAACTATTAATAAAAGGAGTAATGATTTTTGGTGGTGGAGATGTAAAAAGAATTTAATATGCAACATCCGGTTTTCTTTAATAGGTTTAACACATATCTTCACTTTGGTTTGTGGACAGTCATTTTGGCCGTCCACTTGCTGCTGGTAGCCAGCACAATAGAAATTCCTTTTCAACTAGTTCTTCTCGATGGTTTTGTTTCATATTTTGTTCTTTCTTTTCTATCGTTATCGGTTTTTTATGCTACCCGATTTAATAGAATTGAAAACACAAGCCTAATTAATGTAATAATTAATCATATTTCTTCAGCAGCATTGTTGGTATTTGTCTGGCAGGTTATTAGCAAAAATATTGTAGATTTAATATGGCTAGGAAATTTCAATTATAATGAATTTTATTTTAATAGCCTTTTTTGGAGAGCAATATCAGGACTTGCCTTTTATTCAATAGCAGCAATGGTCTATTATTTCAAACAATATTACGATAGCTTTAAAGAACAGGAATTGCAGGAATCACAACTTAGAACTCTTGTTAGAGAAGCTGAATTAAATGCACTAAAACTTCAGATTAATCCACATTTTCTTTTCAATTCATTAAATTCGGTAAGTTCATTAACAATTTCAGATTCGGAGAAAGCCAGAGAAATGGTTGTAAAACTATCTGAATATTTACGTTATTCACTATCGAAAACTCAGAGTCAATTTTCAACATTCAGCGAAGAAATATCTAATATGCTTCTATATTTAGAAATTGAAAAAGTTAGATTTGGTGAGAAACTACAGATAGTTCAGGAAATATCCGAAAATTGTAAAAACAAACAAATTCCAAATTTACTATTGCAGCCATTGCTTGAAAATGCAATAAAGCACGGTGTTTATGAAAGTACTGAAACTGTCTATATTAAATTATTAGCAGATTGCAACCAGAGTTATTTAAAACTAACCATTGAAAATGATTTCGATTCTGAAACACCCCCAAGAAAAGGAGCAGGTGTTGGATTAAAAAACGTAAAAAACAGATTGAATTTAATTTATAAACAATCGGATCTTATTTCAATAAAAAAAACAGAGAATAAATTTACAGTAGTATTGATAATACCTCAAAATCAAGAATAACATGATACGAGTAATAATAATTGACGATGAAAAACCGGCAAGAGAGCTAATAAAGGCCTATCTAAAAGAGTTTAATTCTATTGAAATAATTGCAGAATGTGAAGATGGTTTCACAGGTTTGAAAACAATACAGGAAAATAAACCTGATTTAGTTTTTCTGGATGTACAAATGCCCAAGCTAACAGGATTTGAAATGCTTGAACTTATGGAAGAAATGCCAATAGTAATATTTTCAACAGCATACGACCAATTTGCACTTAAAGCATTTGAAATGAATGCGGTAGATTATCTATTGAAACCATATTCAAAAGAAAGATTTACGGATGCTGTAAACAAAGCTATTGAAAAAATAGAAAATATTCCTTCGGTAAGAAATGCTGAAAAAGTCAAAAACACAATTAATCAAGCAGTTGAAGAAATTTCTAGAATTGTAGTGAAATCCGGCAGTAAAATTAATGTATTACCCATTGATTCAATTATTTACATAGAAGCCCAAGACGATTATGTAATGTTTTATACATCCGATAAAAAATATCTTAAAAAAAGCACCATGAATTATTATGAAGCCCATTTGCCAAAAGATATTTTTATTAGAATTCATCGTTCCAGCATTGTAAATATTGCTTTTATTGATAAAATAGAACTTTTCGAGAAAGAGTCATATTCCTTGATTCTTAAGAACGGAGTTAATCTGAAAGTTAGTAAAACAGGGTATAAAGAATTAAAATCAAGACTTAATTTCTAGCGAATTTCAGTACAACAAATCGTTATAAGGATAACGAGCAGTGTGTATTTCTTTTATTTTGTTGTAAAGCAATGTTTTAAAATTTTCTATATTATTCTTTTTCAGAGCTGAAATAAAAATGCAATTAAGTTCCTGCTTAGCCATATAGGTCTGCATTAAATCATCCAGACTAATATTTTCTTTTTCAATAGGAGTTAAATCGTCGTCGTCTTTTTTCACGTAAGTAAAAGCATCTGTTTTATTAAAAATCACAAAAGTAGGTTTATCTCCGACACCAATTTCGGAAAGAGTAATATTAACAACATCCATTTGTTCCTCGAAATTAGGATGAGAAATATCAACAACATGCAGCAGAATATCCGATTCTCTAACCTCATCTAGAGTAGATTTAAAAGACTCAACCAATCCGTGCGGCAATTTCCTAATAAATCCAACAGTATCGGATAACAAAAACGGCAGATTATCTATAACAACCTTTCTTACAGTAGTATCCAGGGTAGCAAAAAGTTTATTTTCAGCAAAAACCTCCGATTTGGAAATCATATTCATAATTGTAGATTTCCCAACATTTGTGTATCCAACCAGCGACACCCTAACCATTTTTCCTCTATTTTGTCTCTGGGTGGTTTTTTGTTTATCAATTTTTATTAGTTGCTCCTTCAGTTTCGAAATTTTATCTCGAATAATTCGTCTATCCGTTTCAATTTCTGTCTCTCCCGGGCCTCTCATACCAATACCCCCTCGTTGACGTTCCAAGTGAGTCCACATACCCGTTAGTCTTGGCAATAAATACTGATATTGAGCAAGTTCCACCTGCACTCTGGCATGTGCTGTTTGAGCCCTTTTGGCAAAAATATCCAGAATTAAATTGGTTCTATCGAGAATACGTTTGTTAAGTAATTTCTCCAAATTTCTAATTTGTGAAGGAGAAAGTTCATCGTCGAAAACAACAATATCAATCTCATTATCCTCGACAAAAAAACGAATTTCCTCTAATTTTCCTGATCCCACAAAAGTCTTATGATGAGGACTTGGCATAGCCTGAACAAACTTACGTACTGGAGTTGCGCCGGCAGTCTCCACCAGAAAAGCCAATTCATCTAAATACTCGTAAACCTGAGTATTAGAAACCCTATCGGTAATAAGTCCCACCAGTACGGCAGTTTCTTGTTTTTGTTCTGTTAAGAGGCCTTTTTCCATGTTAAAATATTGGGGGGGTAAAGATAATAATTTTTAATCCTTATAAATATCATATTCATTCAGAAAATAATATTATTCATCAAAAGAAAGTTAAGTGTTGATTATTAGGTAAAAATACTTAGTTTAAAACTTGACATTGGTTGTTATTTGATCTATTTTTGCATAGATTTTTGCAACCAAATTTACTAGTAAATACTTAACTTATGAGAATAAAATTACTACTTGCTGTAGCTGCTGTATTGTCGCTAAATTTTCTAATTGCACAGAATACAGGGGTTGGAAATGTTAATTTCACTCCGCAAAGCCCGTTACATATATATTATAATGCGAATGGTAATTTGTTACAATTGACCAACAACACCACAACCAATGCTGCTAACCGCGGATTAATTTTAGGTGCAACCGGAGCTAATTTTAGCATGAACAATCGTGAGGCAGGCTATATAGGTATTTTTACCGGTAATACAGAAAGATTTAGAATACCAAATGCCAACCAAGTACATGCTTTAAGTTTAGGAACCAATCTTTTGCCATTTTATTCCTTTTCTGCCGATCCAAATACAGGGATTTATTCTTCAGGCGCAGATGCATTAGATTTTTCAACAGGAGGAACTGCCAGGCTAAGAATCCCAAATGCCAATCAAATTCATGGATTGAGTTTGGGTTCTGCTGCATTGCCTTTTTATTCTTTTTCTGCCGATGCAAATACAGGAATGTTCTCTTCAGGTGCGGATGTATTAAATTTTTCAACAGGGGGATTAGAAAAAATAAGAATTAGCTCAAATGGACTTTCTCTAATAAACGGTGATTATGTAAATTTTAGCACCACTCTCGGGACTACAGGGTATGGTTTTAGGGATAATGCTGGAACAATGGAGTATAAACATAGTGGTGGTACTTGGTCAGTTTTTCCTGTAGCACCATCAATTCCTGGAGGTGTTGAATATTGGATAAGACCTGTGGCATCAAATTACATAAGACCCGAATATAATGATGCCGTAAGAATCTATGATGATGGAGAAACTTACGGTTATTACTATAATGGTAGCACTAATCTTGTTGCAGGCTATTTTAGAACTACAAATGCCACTAACGGAGCCTGTGCAGTACAAGGCTTTTCCGATGTAGCTGGAAATCAGACATATGGCTATTTAGGTTATAATGCTTCTATAACTGTTGGAGCCACAACAATTGGAGGTGCTGCTGTTCATGGTCGTGTAGAAGATGCAGATAGGACATCGGTTTATGCTAAAACTTCAGGAAATTCAGACATTGCAGCTTTACTATCATATTCTGACGTTTGGATTCCTGCCTTTTGCTATGGAGACCATAATAATGCATTAATGGCTGCAAGACCTGCCGTTTATGGACAAATGAATGTCAATGTAAATGTCGGTGGTATTCAACCCGCCTTACAAGCAGTTCACGACAGAAGTGGAGGAAGCGGTAACTCTGGTTATTCTGTTGGTCTATACGCTTTTGCTGAAGGTGCCGATCAAGATGTGTTTGGAGTTATGGGGATTGCAAGTGGGAATTTTGTTAATTCAAAAGGTGGGTATTTTGACGCAACAAGTAGTTGGGGAAATCGTTACGCTTATGTTGCCGACGAATTTAATGGAAGAAAAATTTTAGGAACCGGTTCGGTTTCAGAAATTATTCCTACAGCAAATCATGGTCGTATTACTCTAACATGCCCTGAATCTCCTGAATACTGGTACATAGATTATGGCTCAACAAAATTGATAAACGGAAAAGCTCATGTTGAATTAGACCCGATTTTGTCTGACATAATAATAGTAGATGAAAATAACCCCATTAAAGTTTTTATTCAAGATAATATCCTTACCTCAAATGGTATTGTTGTGGTTAATAAATCAGCTACGGGGTTCGATTTAATTGAAAAAAATGGAGGCACAAGTAACGGAGAAATAGATTACACCATTGTTGCGAAACCAAAAACAAACTACGGAGAAGGTAGATTTCCACAGGCTCCCGGCCCAGGTTGGCTAAAACCGGACAAAGAACCTGCTACTGCTAAAGCAAAAAACCAAAGAAATAAAGACAATATTTGGTCTTGGCCTGCAGATTGGGAAGTTTATGGATACGACCCAGAGGAATTTACTGAAATAGGAGGAATTATTCCAGCGGGTCCAAATAAAGGAAAAACAAAACTTGGAAATGGAAAATATGGAAACGGGGTTCAATTGAATAGTAGTAATTATAACAAATCTAATAATATTTCACAATAAAATGAGAATTGTTATTTTTCTAATATTAATCCTTTCCTCTTTTCTCGGAAAATCCCAAGGCCTGAGAGTTGACGGAGGTGCAAACATTATTATTCAAAACGGTGCAAATCTAATTATTTCAGGCAACGGAAACTGGACTAACAACGGTACTGCCAATTGTATTACGGGTTCTTGGGTTAGGTTTACAGGAAATGCTGCTCAGGTAATTCAAGGTTCTAGTACAACAGCTTTTTCTAATGTTGAGGTGAATAACAGCGGAGTAAGCGTTCAGGTAGGAAGAGATATTTCTGTTCTTACAACTTTAACAATGAATCAAGGCGATTTCGATTTAAAAGATTATGTGGTTGACTTTTCTACCACCGGAAGTCTGGTTAACGAAACAAGCGCAAGAAGAATAAAATCTACCGATGGCGGTGGAGTTGACGGTTTTGGAACAGGCACAATTACTGCAACAAGAAACAATCCATCGGGAAATGTTGCAGGACTTGGTCTAAATATTACTCCATCGGCTGCACTGGGAAATACGGTATTGGTTAGAGGTCACGAACGACAAGCAGGATCCGGAACTTTTGCCGGTAACTGGAGCATTTATCGTTACTACGAAATTCAACCTACTACATATAGTAACACAGATTTTGTCTTTTCCTATTTCCCTGCTTGGGAATTGGGTGTTCATACCGACGGAACTTTGGTTGCATATCAGCGAGTTCAATATTATTGGGGTGGCTGGGGCGGCCCAATTTACTGGGAACCACTAACTTCTGTTAATGCTAGTCCAAACGCCTCATCAACAACTGTTTATAATGCACTTTCTGCTAATGTTAGGGTAACTCTGGGAAGCGATGACACTCCCCTACCCGTTCAACTCATTTCATTTACAGGCTCTTGTTTAGAAAACTTCAATTTAATTGAATGGAAAACCTCGAGCGAATTTAACAATAGCCATTTCATTCTGGAAAAAAGCTTTAATGGTTCTGACTTTTTCGCAATAGCAAATGTACACGGCGCAGGAAATTCAAATCAAATACAATCCTACACTTTTGAAGATTTCTCTGAAAAAGAAAACATTAATTACTACAGACTTACTCAGGTTGATTTCGACGGAAACTCCAATATCTCTAACATTGTGGCTGTAAATTGCGAAAATGACTACGATATTAAAATATATACTAATAATTTTCAAGATATTGTAGTAGATTTTATTAATGCACCTTCTAACAATTATGCCCTTAGCGTTTTTGATGCCACCGGAAAACTTGTCTTATTGACTAATATTAATATTGAAAACTCTTACGAAAAAATAATACTTCCTACTTCCAATCTGGCCTCAGGCGTATATTTTGTAAAAACCATCTCTGATAATACAATTAATTCAGAAAAAATTTCTATAATGAAAAATTAATACCTAAACCATTCCCTTTTTAATTGGTCACTACTTTTTAGTTATTTATCAAAATAATAGCTCCTTACACCTTAGTACATAAAAAACAGGTATAAATACGGTAGTCTACCCAAAGTAAAATACCTAATTTTGTTCCAATTATTACTAAAAAGCAACCTAGTTTTCACCTATTTTATGTCAATTTACATGTTTAATAAAATGTCAATGTGTAAATAAAAAATCCAATTAGGTAAAAACCCGTAAATTGAATTAAAACTAAAAACATTAAATATGCGATTAACAATTATTTTGCTCATTGCATTTGCTCTTTCCGGGTACTCTCAGGAATTAACTCTAGAAAAGCCGGAAAGCAAACCTCAATACACAAAAAATATTGAAGCTTCTGATGCTTCAAAAAAACAAGTTGTAATCGAAAAATCTGAAAAAGAGCTTACAGGCTCGGGAATTAGTAGGTCGAAAAGCAAAAATTTTATTCCCAATATAGTTAATTCGCAGGATAGGTACATAGAAACAAAAATAGAATTGGATAAGCTTATTCAGGAGAAAGAAAACTTGGCTTCTCAAAATAAAGACCTTAGCACCATTGATAAGAAAATTGAACAAATGAAGCTCGAATTGGAAAAAGAAAGAGCAAAATATTTGAAAAATAGAAATAATCTAAAACAATAAGCTATGAAAAAGATTATTAAACTCTTAACATTTCTATCCATAATTTGGACTATAAATACATCTGTTTATTCGCAGTCTTGCACACAAACTGCCACTACTTCCGGTTTAGATTGCGACAATATTATTGCAGCCGTTACAATTAACTGTGCCCCTGCAGGTGCAACTATTACAGGCGTTTCTATTACTGCTTCAATTGGTGCAAATTGCCCTGCTTGGTATACTTTCGACATTTATCTTGATGGAACAATTTCCTATTTTTATTGCAATGGCACTTACACTTTTTCTACTCTTAACGGCAATATTGCAAACGGAACAGTAATTGGCATTTATTCTTATGATGAAAATTTTAATTGTGATGCTATTACATTAAATCTTT
Source organism: Bacteroidales bacterium (assembly GCA_016936815.1). Lineage (GTDB taxonomy): Bacteria > Bacteroidota > Bacteroidia > Bacteroidales > GWF2-38-335 > GWF2-38-335. Next base: position 20,608 of record JAFGXD010000049.1, on the reverse strand, counting down.
CAGTAACGGTTTCATATCAAGACAATTCAGTAGAACCCCAAGAAGGTCAGGATTGTGGTTGGGCACCTACTATTTGTTCTGATGCAACTATTAACGGAAATAGCGATGGCGATGGAAATATTGTTGACCTTGATGCAACCAACAGAGGTTGTCTTTTTGGTCTGGAACATCAATCGCAATGGTTCTACTTTTCATCTCAAACCAATGGAACTGTAGAGTTTAATATAAATCCAGACAATGGCACCGATGATTACGATTTTGCTATTTGGCAAGGAATAAACTGCCCGCCAACAACTGCACCGGTAAGATGTTCTTATGCTGCGGCTTACAAACAACTGGAAAACGGTTTTGGTACTGAATGTCATTCTTTTTACGTAAATAATGGTGATGTAATTACTACAGATTATCAAGCAGGCTTTTATCCAAACGAAGAAGGTTATACTATATATGACCATAATTCCATTATTATTGCTGCTGTTGGTTGGGGACCATGGGATATTTCTCATACTGTTATTAACTGTCCAAGTGGAAACTGCGAATATGAGATATGCTTAGATGACTCCTGGGGTGATGGTTGGGATGGTCTGGTATTCCTTTATGTAAACGGAATCAATCCTTTTGTACAAACCGGTCTGCAATCCGGTGCAGGCGATAACAGCGAAAGCATTTGGGACGATGGATATGTAAACTCCTTAAATGTTACTGCCGGTCAAACTTATACAGTTCTAATTGACAACTATTACTCAACAACCAGCCCATACACTCTTCAATGGAATCTAACCAACGGAGCTTCTTTAGATTGCTCAACACTTCCTGTTGAACTTACGTATTTTAATGGAGAGTGCAATAACAATAAAGTTTATCTCTCGTGGGAAACTGCTTCAGAAATAAATAACGACTATTTTACTATAGAAAAATCTTTTAATGGAATAGATTATTTTGAAATAGGAACAAAAAAAGGTGCAGGGACTACTTCAGGAGTTAACTTCCATTATCCTTTTGCCGATCAATCTGAAATTTCAAACATTCAATATTACCGATTATCTCAAACCGATTTTGATGGTAAGACTGAAATATTTGACCCGATTGCCGTAAAATGTTCATCACAAGAATCGGAGAATGTTACAATTACAAATATTAATAATGTTGCCGAAATAGACTTTATTAATAAACAAGGCAAAACTTATGAGATCTCAATTTTCGATGTTATGGGTAGAATTCTTTATTCTAACACAATAAGTATTGATTCAAATAATCAGGTAATTGAAATTCCGTTGGAAAAATTTAGTCAAAAAACTATTGGTATTTCGGTGGTAAATTCAGAAGAGCTTTTCACCGGTAAACTTATGGTTCCCTAACCCCCAATCTCAACTCCATCTTTATCTAATATCTTATATTCTAAGAAATTAAAAGAGCTAATAGGTTGAACCTTAATTCTACACTTGAATTTTTTCTGCCACTTTTTTCTAATACTTGTAAAAAATCCTTTATTTAAATATGCTTCAATGTAGGGATGTATATGTAAAACTATAGTCTTGCTATTATTCTTGTTTATTACAAAACCTAATGAATTTTCCAATTGCTCAACAAAAAGAATACTTGGGCTAATTTCACCGGAACCGTGGCACACCGGACATTTTTCAACAGCCTTAATATCAATTTCAGGCCTTACTCTTTGTCGGGTTATTTGCATTAATCCAAACTTGCTTAATGGCAGAAGATGATGCTTTGCTCGGTCGGTAGCCATGAATTCCTTCATCTTCTCAAATAATAACTGCTTGTTTTCACTCGATATCATATCAATAAAATCAACCACAATTATTCCGCCCATATCTCTGAGCTTAAGCTGACGAGATATTTCTTCAGCAGCAGCAATATTTACTTCCAATGCATTAGATTCCTGATCGTTACCCAATTTTGTCCTATTACCTGAATTTACATCAATTACATGAAGCGCTTCAGTATGTTGAATTATTAGATATGCACCGGCTTTTACGGCAACTGTTTTTCCAAATAATGAACTTATTTGTCTTTGAATGCCAAATTGCTCATATATTGGCACTTTGCCCTGATAAAGTTTAATTATTTTCTCCTTCTCCGGAGCAATGGTTTTAATATAATCCTTAATTTCTCTGTAAACGGTATCGTCGTTTACATATATGCTGCTGAAAGTTGCATTAAGCATATCTCTCAAAATGGCTGAAGCACGATTTATTTCGCCAATCAATAATTTTGGAGGCTTATAATCCTTCATTTTTCTGAATGCTTCTTCCCATTTTTCTGTTAGCATTCTAAGTTCGCCATCTAAATCTGCAACTTTCTTTCCCTCTGCAACTGTTCTTACAATTACACCATAATTTGCAGGCCTTATGCTTTCTACCAAATTCTTTAATCGCCTTCTTTCCTCATCCGAACCAATCTTTTGAGAAACAGAAACTTTGTCTGAAAATGGCATTAAAACTAAATTCCTACCTGGAATAGAAATTTCGGAACCCAGTCGAGGACCTTTTGTAGAAATAGGCTCCTTGGCTATTTGCACAATAATATACTGACCAACAGTAAGAACATCAGAAATCTTTCCGTTTTTGTCAATATCAACTTCCCTTCTAAATTTTTGCATAGAAGGCAGCTTCTGCTTTTGCGACAACGCCATGTGCAAATATTTGTTCTGCGACTGAAACTGAGGCCCCAAGTCAAGATAATGCAAAAAAGCATCCTTTTCGTAGCCAACATCTACGAATGCCGCATTTAAACCGGGCATTACTTTCTTTACCTTGCCCAGAAAAATATCTCCTACTGAAAACTGAGTACTGCTTTTGTCCTTATTAAGCTCAATTAACTTCTTCTCTTGGAGCAAAGCAATATTTATTTCCGACGCAGAAACATCTATTACTAGTTCGTTGTTCACTTACAATCAATTAGGATAAACATAACAAGAATAACGCAATAAACCTTTAGAAGACTCTAAAGGTTTATTACAATTTCATACCACATTAAATAATGTAGCTATTATTTTTTCTTCTTATGCCTGTTTTTTCTCAGCCTTTTCTTACGCTTATGCGTGGACATCTTATGTCTCTTTCTTTTTTTTCCGCTTGGCATGATAATTATTGTTTAATTTTTATTACTTTTTTACGTTACCTTTAACCTTTGTTACAAAAGATTTTGCAGGTTTGAAAGAAGGAATAAAATGCTCAGGAATAATAATGGTTGTGTTCTTGGAAATATTACGAGCTGTTTTCTTAGCACGTTTTTTCACTACAAAACTACCAAAACCTCTTAAGTAAACATTGTTACCTTTTACTAATGAACTCTTTAGAGTGTCCATGAAAGATTCTACTGTTTTCTGTACAGTAACTTTCTCAATTCCAGTGTTTTTTGAAATTTCGTTTACGATGTCTGCTTTTGTCATGTCTAAAAATATTTTATTATCAATTAATTACACTTATTAATTTTTTAGGACTGCAAATATATATCTTTTCTTCAATTAATTAAAAATCTTGAAAGTTTTTTTTTATTTTTTTTGATAAAAATGATTTATTGACTGTTTTCCTTATTTAATAATACTACTTTAAATATATGTTTTTCCAATCTTAGCTTTTGGTTTTTTAAATTAATTTGTTGTTATTTATTTTGCCGACTAATGTATATGATATACTTTTACCTTTTTAATCAACCTATTTATTTTATGAAAAAAATCTTTACAATTATTTCAGTTTTACTGTTTTGTGCATTAACAAACAGTTTGTTGGCTCAAGGAGCTAAAATTGATAGACAAAAGCATGAGTCTGTTAAAAAAAGAATTGATGATACCAATCATGAAATTTTTGAAAAAGCTGCAAAAGGCTCAATTATTGTTGGAACAGAAACTAATACAGGTTACAATCTTCCAATTGAACCGTATTATGGCTTTTCCTATTCGCAAAGTATTTATTTGCAAGCTGAAATTGGGCAATCTGGTTACATCTCTAGAATCGCCTATTATTATGCTCCTGAAAGTAGTCTGGCCTCTTTAATAAATTCTTTGGACTGGACTATTTATATGACTACAAGTACAAAATATGAGTACACAGATAATGACGATTGGGTAGATATTTCTGAATTTACTATGGTTTTTGACGGAACTATTACTCCTGTTTCCGAAGCTGGCTGGTTGTTTTTCGATTTAGATATACCTTTTTATTACGACAATACAGAAAATCTAATTATTGCTGTTAACGAACATCAAATTTATTACGATAGAGATGAAGATGATTTTTATGTTTCAGCAACACCGGAAGGAAATTATAGAAGTATTGAATATTACGAAGATACTGAAAACCCCGACCCTGCAAGTCCTCCTAGTGCTGATGATTATTATGATTATATTCCTAATACCCAATTTGTTTTTGCTGAGAATGATGATTTAGCAGTGAAAAATATATCCTACGGACAACCTTTATTTTCAAGTAATCACAATATTTCTGCCATTATTAAAAATTATGGTATTAATGCTCAATCAGATTTTACGGTAAGTCTTACTTTCAACGGCTTTACTTATACTGAAACTTTTTCAGGAACTCTTGCCCCAAATACTGAGATGGAATATACTTTTACTCAAATAATTGACCTTTCTGAAGAAGACATTTACGACGTTCAGGTTAGTGTAACACCAACAAACGATGACGATTTAGCTAACAATGCAAAAACAATTCAGATTAATACAATAACTAATAATAATGCTTTAGCAAATCTTTCTGATAACAATGATATTTACAATTGTATTAAAATAGAAGATAATGAGGCTTTCGATTATGGAAATTTCACTTTTGAAACCTGGTTATACATTGATAATCAGTATTCCGAATATCATGGAATTTTTTCAAAAATGGATTGCTATAATTGGGATGCCGGCTATTACGTTTATACCCAAAACTCAAATATTTTCTTTGCAATAGAGGGGTATGATAATGAATTCAGTGTAGCCTGTCCTTATAATGAATGGGTACATTTTGCCTGTACTTACGATGGTTCATTTTCTAGAATATTTATTAATGGAGTGTTTGCAGGTGAATACGAATACACAACCGGAATATCTCCTACCGATTACGATGTTTATGTTGGTGGATTAGGTTCTCCTTGGGATAATCTTAATGGAAAAATGGAAGAAACAAGATTGTGGAGTCTTGCTTTAACAGAAGCCCAAATTCAGGAAAATATGCATAAACAATTGGACATAAATGAAGAATACGAACATTTGGTTCTATATTATAATTATAACCAAGGTATTAGTGAAGATGATAATACTTCAATTGCAAGTGTTTATGATTGGTCCGGAAATAATTTGCATGGTCTTCTTATAGGACATCAGCTAACCGAAACAAATGATACATCTAACTTTGTAAATTCAGATGTTCTACTAATCTGCCAAGACCTAACTGCACTACATGTTTGTTCTTACGACACTTATGACTTGTTATTTAATGCTTTAGGCTCTGCCGGATTAACGTACCAATGGCAAGTTAGTACCGATGGAGGAGTTAGTTTTAACGATATTACCGGAGAAAATAATGATACTTTGGATATTATTTATGATGCTACAAGCCAAAATTATTTATATACATGCGTTCTAACAGATGGAAGTTTTGTAATAACTACTGATACTGTTGCAATTGTTCTATTTGATCTTCCCATTGCATTAGCCGGTGATGATTTTGAAATTGAATGTTCACTTTCAACACAACTTAATGCAAATGAACCGGAAAGCTCTGAAACCGGCATTTGGTCAATTCTTTTTGGCGAAGGTTCATTCGACAATGCTAGTGCTTATGATGCAGTTTTTACATCAAACTCAGCAGATTTATCGGTAATAGTTTGGACAGTTATTAGTGAAAATTGTTCCAATACTGATACTATTGAGCTTAACTTCTTAGCTGATATTGAAGATCCTACAATAAGCTGTTTAGAAAATGACACTATTTACCTTAACGATGGGGAAACTTTCTATACTGTTGTCTTAGAAGAGTTTAACCCTACTGTTATGGACGATAATTGCAGTATAGTTTCAATTGAAAATGATTTTAATAACCTTGCGTCATTAGAAGGCGCCGAACTACCTATTGGTATTAATACAATTATTTGGACCATTACAGATTTTGGCGGAAATACAGCAATTTGCACTCATAATGTTATAGTTAATGCTTATGTTGGAATTTCATTAGCAAATCAAATTGCTCCTACAGTTTTCCCTAATCCATCTAAGGATATATTTGAACTTAACTTAAATGAAGCAAATATTAATCTTGAACTTACTGATATTACAGGCAAAGTTATTTTTGAAAAAACAAGTAATTCAAATCTTACCATAATTGATTTAAGTAAAAAGGAACCAGGAATTTATTTGTTGAATTTTGTTTACCAAAATAAACCCTACACAATAAAGTTGGTTAAAGAATAATATTTCACAGTATTAAGTCATTTGAAGAAATTTTTATTCTTACAAAATACTTTTCAAAAAAAAGAGGCTGCAAAAACAGCCTCTTTTTTATTAATGCAATTTGTTATTAATGACTTGCAAGATAATCAGCTACACCATCGGAGGAAGCTTTCATTGCATCGTCTCCTTTGTGCCAATCTGCCGGGCAAACCTCACCGTATTGTTCGAAATGCTGCAGTGCATCAACTACTCGCAAAGCCTCATCAACAGATCTACCAAGTGGTAAATCGTTAACAACTTGATGACGAACAATACCGTCTTTGTCAATTAAAAATAAACCTCTATAAGCAACAGGAGCTCCGTTAAATACTGCCTCGCCATTTTCGTTATAATCGTACTCGCCCGCAAGAACTTCATAATTTTCCGAAATGGTTTTAGTTAAATCGGAAACAATAGGATATTTTACTCCCTTAATTCCTCCTTTGTTTTGCTCCGTATTTAACCATGCCCAATGAGAAAATTCAGAATCTATGGAACAACCAATTACAGCAACATTTCGCTTTTCGAACTCATCCATTTTCCTTTGAAAAGCAATAAGCTCGGTAGGACAAACAAAAGTAAAGTCCAATGGATAAAAGAAAAATATTACATGTTGTTTTCCAATATATTGGTCCAAAGAAAATCCATCAACAATTTCATGACCATTTATTACTGCTTTCGCGCTGAAATTTGGCGCTTTTTTTCCAACTAGTGACATAATTTAAAAATTTAAAGATTCGTAATAGAAAATTAGAACTAACTATTAAGCCGGTTCCTTTATTCTTACTGCCCGCTAGAATCAATAGATCTAAGCGACATAATATCTCTGTCGAACATATAGAGATTGTTATTTCCTTTGCCCATCAAATTCAGCTTGTCTATAATTCCTGAAACAGAAGCTTCTTCTTCAATTTGTTCAGTTACAAACCACTGAATCCAGTTATTAGTACTAAAGTCTTTTTCATCCAGAGTAAGACCAACAATATCATTAATCGACTCTGTTATATATTGTTCGTGTTTCAATACCTCATCAAATAATTTGTAAATATCGGCGTATTCTACAGGAGGCTTCTTAAATGCCGGAATAATAGCATGACCTCCTCTTTCGGCAATATAACCAATAAATTTTAGCATGTGCATACGCTCTTCTTCCGATTGGGCATATAACCATTGTGCTACTCCCGGTAAACCATTAGCCTCGGCCCAAGTTCCCATAGCTAAATATAAGTTTGATGAATAACCTTCTTTCTCAATTTGTTCGTTTAAAATCTTTTCAATGTTTGGTTTAAGCATATCTGTATTTTTTATTAGGTAATTAATTACTTAAATTCGATTCAAATATATATAATTAATCTAAATAAAACCAAATTTCAAGTATTAAAAAATAATAAATTTTGGTTAAAAATCAATATTAAATTACTTTTGAACTGTTATTTATTAAAATATTTTTTGAAATGAATATTATTTCTTCTCTTTTTAAAATAAAATACCCAATAATTCAGGGAGGTATGATTTGGTGTTCGGGATGGAAACTAGCCTCGGCTGTTAGTAACGCAGGCGGTTTAGGATTAATTGGCGCAGGCTCTATGCACCCCGAGGTTTTTAGGGAACATGTGAGAAAATGTAAAAAAGCCACAGATAAACCTTTTGGAGTTAACCTCCCCCTACTCTACCCACAAATGGATGAAATGGTAAACATTTGTCTTGAAGAAAATATCAAAATTATTTTTACATCCGCAGGTAATCCATCAAAATACACAAAATTTCTTCAAGAAAATGGTTGTATGGTTGCTCATGTAGTTGCCAATGTTAAGTTTGCAAAGAAATGCGAAGAAGCCGGTGTAAATGCTATTGTTGCCGAAGGTTTCGAAGCCGGTGGTCATAATGGAAAAGAAGAAACAACCACTATGGCTCTTATTCCTCAAGTTCGTAAAGTTGTATCAATTCCTCTTATTGCAGCAGGAGGCATTGCCACAGGTCAACAAATGCTCGCTGCTCTAAGCCTTGGAGCCGATGGTGTGCAAATTGGCAGTCGTTTTGCTGCAAGTCTGGAATCATCTGCTCACCCAAATTTCAAACAAAAAATTGTTGAATGTAACGACGGCAGCACCAAACTAACTCTAAAACAATTGGTTCCTGTACGACTAATTTGGAACAAATTTTTACATGAAGTTGAAGAAATGGAGAAAAGAGGTGCAAATACAGAAGAATTAGCTCTGTTTCTGGGTAAAGGACGTGCCAAATTAGGTATGTTTGAAGGAAATGAGAATGAAGGCGAAATGGAAATTGGGCAAGTTTCCGGAATAATTGATAGCATTTTGCCTGCAGGAGAAATAATTGAGCAAATAATAAAAGAGTTTATTATAGCACAAGGTGAAATCTGTAAAATAAATTTTTAAATGCCTTTCTGTAAAATTGCCGGCAAAAAGATTCATTACAGCTTTGTTAACCAACACTTGCTTAATGAAAAACTAACTCCTATTGTTTTTCTTCATGAAGGTCTTGGAAGCATTGAACAATGGAAAGATTTTCCAAAAAAAATATGCAGTATTCTTAATCTTCCCGGCATATTATACGATAGATACGGCTATGGGAAATCAGAAGGCTTTTCAGAACCCAGAACAATAGAATATTTACAAACTGAAGCGGAAATATTTCTGCCCGGCATTTTGGCATTTCTTAAAATTGAAAAGCCTGTATTTTTGTTCGGACACAGCGACGGCGCCAGCATTGCTCTAATTTATGCAGGTTTATTTCCTACAAAAGTTATTGCTATAGTTTCTGAAGCTGCCCATGTTATTATTGAAGACATTTCAAGGAATGGAATTAAAGCAGCTATTTATCAATTTCAAAATTCAAATCTTAAAAAAATACTCGAAAAATATCATGGAAATAACAGTGAAACAATGTTTTATGCTTGGGCAAATACATGGATAAGCAAGGAATCGAAAAATTGGAACATTTGCAATTTTCTTGAAGCTATTATATGCCCCGTTCTTGTAATTCAAGGTGAAAATGATGAATACGGAAGCTTAAGACAAATTCAGCTTATTACTAAACATTGTAAAGCCAATTGTTCTATTTTACAAATACCTGAATGTGGTCATATTCCTCATTTCGAGAAACAAGAACATATTATTGAAGAAACAAATGAATTCTTCAAATCTTTTTTATAACCTAATAGCTATTCTGCAAAACACTTAATTTAGTAGAACAGAATCCCTTAAATTATCCACTTTATTTCTTGCTTATTGTTTCCTAATGTAGTAGTATTGTGGTGAAAAAAAATCAAATAGAAAATGATGAAATCTATTCTGCTTGTTGGTCTTGGAGGAGGTATTGGAAGCATATTACGCTACCTTACCGGTGTGTTTTTTGAAAAATATTCTCAGCATGCATTTCCTTTTGCAACTTTTACTGTAAATTTTGTTGGATGCTTAATTATTGGGGCATTAATAGGATTAATTGATAGACAACATATTACTAACCCCGATTTTAAATTCTTGCTTATTACAGGATTTTGCGGCGGCTTTACTACTTTTTCTGCATTCTCTGCCGAAACTCTAAATCTATTTAATTCCGGATATACTTTCTTGGCATTTACATATATTATTGCAAGTGTTGTTTTAGGCTTGCTGGCTGTTTGGGCAGGTCTTTCATTAGTAAAAATTGCCTAATAAATGTACTCTTTTCAAAATTCAATTGCAGTCTTTTCTTCAGACAAAATTATAAATTTTAGAAAGGGTTTTATTAATGGCATTATTGAAAAATCAGCCAATTCGAAAAACATTTCTGTAATTGATTATAATGAACAAAACAAAAGCTTAATAAACTCTTTAAATTCTGATAGCATTTGCATTTTTTCAACAAATACTACAAAAATAAACTTTGTTCCCTCTTATTTTTTTGTTATTGATGAAAGTGAAATTCATTTGCAAAAGACTAATATAGAAACAAATAACAGTATTATTAGAAAAATCTGGTTGTCAAATGGAGAATTCAGCCTTGCCCCGAATAGAATAAAGCTAATAAAAAACAAATGGTTTATTAAAGAAGCTGCAAGTGCAATTATTCTGGCGGGAGGACAAAGTTCAAGAATGGGCTATATAAACAAAAGCCTGCTTAAAATTAATGGCATACCTATGATTCAGTTTATTGCTCAACAACTTGAAAACCATTTCGATGAAATAATTATTGGAGCAAATGAACCCGAACTTTACCCATTCTTGCCTTACAGAATAATACCGGACTTAGCTAAAGGACAAGGCCCTTTGATGGGAATTCTTTCATGCTTGAAAGCTTCAAATTCGTCATTAAACTTTATTACTGCCTGCGATATTCCTGTAATTAACACTAATTTAATTCATTACATGTTTAGTTTTGCTTCCGGTTTCGATATTGTTATGCCAAAAGACAATAACAACAAAACAGAACCTCTTTTTGCTGTTTATTCTAAAAACAATATTGAGTTTGCCGAAAAAGTTATTAATGAAAACAAAAGAAAAATAGTTGAAATACTGCAATTTGCAAATACAAAATTCATTGACTTTGACGATAATTTATGGTATAAAAATCTAAATACCAATAACGATTATTTGGAATTTATTCAGGAAAATATAATCAAAAAATAAAGTGTATGACTAATTCATTTTTTAACCCTATTGTGGCAAAATATTTTTGCGAAGAGCAAATTTCCTACTGCTTCGAAGATTTGTCGAAAAGAATATTGTCGGGGGAGACTAACAAAACTTTTCATCATAAAGAAGAATTAGAAGAATGTATTGCACACAATTTCAGCTACAATAAACTAAAAACTACTTTGTTAAATCTAAAGCCTTTTCATTTTCAGCCATATACTTTGTACAAAATAATTGCCGATAAGGAAAAAAACTACTTTTTAACGGTCTTTTACAACGACGTAACTTCTTCTCTTAATGCAAAAACCGACTTACCCGATATTGATTCTATGGTTGAGGAAATGAAGGTATGCAACAAAAATTTTAAATATTCGGCAAATAACAATATTATTGAACTTCACAGCATTAATTCAGCTAAAACTACTGTAATAAATAATGTGGTTGAAACTTTTCAAAAACATCAGATTTTCCCTGTTTATACCGAATTGTGGTATTTAAAAAGCCGAAACAAACAAATAAAATCACTTTATTATCTTAAAGCGGTTTTCGAAAAAAATATCAGCAAAAGCGAGGCCGATTCTTTGCAAAGCGATTTCGAAAGATATTTGCACCGATACATAAAACCTATGAGCGTTTTCGATATTGTGGGCCCTGCAATGGTTGGTCCTTCGAGTTCTCATACAGCAGGAGCAAACAAAATTGGAAATATTGCACGCAACATTCTAATCGCTTGGTCAGAAAATCAGAATTGCAAAATTGATTCTATTTCCATTAAACTTCTTGGTTCTTTTAGAGATACAGGTCCCGGACACCGCACTCCGGCTGCAATTGGAGGTGGTTTGTGGGGATTTGCAACCGACCATCAGGAAATGTTAAATCATGGCGATCCTGATTTTCTTAACAAAAATGGGATAGATTTGGGAAAGCAAAAAGCCAAATTCTCAGGATATATAAGGGGAACTTCAGAGGAAGATGAGTTCTATAAGAACGAAAACAACAACAATATTGCTGAAATTCAAGCTTTTACAAAAAATGGAAAAATAGTTATTACCGGATTTTCCATTGGGGGTGGAAATGTTGAACTTAGGTATTTCAACGGTAGATTATCTACTCCGCTAACGGGAAAAGAAACTTTTTATATAGCTAATGGATTATTATTAACCGAATCTGAAGCAAAAAAGATTGAAATTAAAAACATTGTTAATCCCATTTATTTGTCAAAAGGCAAAGGAAAACACAACTATATGATGCCCGTAAATTCTTTCGAGGAGTTATGGGAATACTTAAAAGAAACAGGTAAGGAACTTATTGAACTTATTTTGGAAATTGAACAAAACCTGCAAGGAAGTTCAAAAGAAGATATTTTTGAAACCACCGCCAATTACTGGAAAATTATGCAAAAAGCAGTGGTGGACGGTGTAAACAGTAAAGAATTATCACTTCTAAAACTTACCGGAAAAAATGCCGGAAAAATATATCGTTTTGTAGATAAGAATCCATTATTCGATAATCTTTTCGGTAGGGCTGTGGCTTATGCAACTGCTGTTAATGAGGTTAATGCCAAATCGGGTGTTATTGTTGCTTGTCCCACCGCCGGCTCTTGCGGATTACTTCCCGGTGTTATTCAGGCATATAATGAAATTGCAAATCCGCCACAGCAAAAACTTTACGAATCTATTCTTGTTGCAGGTTTCTTTGGAATGATACTTTTTAATGATGTAACAACCGCAGGTGCCGATTATGGCTGTCAGGCCGAAGTAGGAGTTGGTGCAGCTATGGCCGCCGCATCCTTAGCTTACCTCGAAAACGGTGATACACAACAAACTATTCAAGCATTTATTCTTGCGATAAAAAACTCTTTGGGACTAATTTGCGATCCGGTTGCAGGACTTGTTGAAGTTCCATGTGTAAAAAGAAATGGGATTTTTGCTTCTGTAGCTGTTAGTTCTGCTCTTATGGCTCTTTCGGGTGTAAAATCATTTGTTTCGCCCGATGAAGTTATTTTAACAATGAAAGAAGTGGGCGACAAACTTCACAGAGATTTTAAAGAAACAGCAGGTGGAGGTTTAGCTAAAACCCGAGATGGAAAAGCAGTAGATAAAGCTTTTGAATGCGAAGTATCAAGGTTTTTTGGTCAGGCCGAATAGACTACAATTCCTTCCTCATTCTGCTTATGCAAAGTTTAAGACTATCTCTCCAATAAGGAATTTCCATACGATATTCCGTTTTAATTTTTTCCTTGTTTAAAACACTGTAAGAAGGACGCTTAGCCTTTGTTGGAAATGCTGAGCTGTTTACAGGATAAACCTTACAGGAAATTTTAGCAAATTCGTGAATGGCCAAAGCAAAATCGTACCAACTGCAAACACCTTCATTAGCAAAATTGTAAATTCCTGCCTTATATGGAATAAGTTTCTTGGAAGTATTGTCAATTATATACATTATTGCCGATGCCAAATCTCCTGAATATGTTGGAGTTCCAATCTGGTCGAAAACAACTTGCAAACTTTCCTTTTCCTTTCCAAGCTTTATCATTGTTTTTACAAAATTCTTTCCATAATTGCCATATAACCAACCGGTTCTGATAATTGTAGCTTCTGTATTATACTTTAGCGCAGCAAGTTCACCCTTAGCCTTAGCCTTTCCGTAAGCCGATACAGGATTCATTTCGTCTGTTTCCAAATATGGTGTACAAGAATTCCCGTCGAAAACATAATCAGTTGAAATATGAAAAAATCTTGTCTTAAATTTAGCAGATTGTTTAGCAAGTATTTCAACGGCTTTATTATTAATTAAGTCTGCGTTTTTTTCGTCATCTTCAGCATTATCAACAGCAGTGTAGGCCGCACAATTAATCAAATAGTCGGGATTTTCTCTTTCAAAAAATTGCTTAACATCTTTTTCAGAAGTTATATCAAGCTCATTAACATCTGTGAGCAAAAAAATAAAACCCGGATATTTTCCTGATAATTCTCTAAAATCGCTGCCTAGCTGACCATTTGCACCGGTAATAAGTATTTTTTTCATAGAGAAAAGTTCTTTTCAGCATTTTGCAAATTTGGAAAATTCAAATCTCTTTCTGATAGCAATATTTTTGAAGGTTCTATAAACCAATTAATTGCAAGAGAAGGGTCGTTATAGGCAATTCCCCTCTCCGACTCCTTATTATAAACCCTGTCGCACTTATAAAGAATTACTGCTGTTTCAGACAAAACGGAGAATCCATGTGCAAAGCCTCTTGGAATTAGAAACTGTTTTTTTTCTGTTGAATTTAAAGTTATCCCAAACCACTTTCCGTAAGTAGGAGAATTAGCTCTTAGATCTACTGCAACATCGTAAATTTCGCCTTCCATAACACGAATAAGTTTTGTTTGTGCGTGTGGTTCAAGCTGATAATGCAGACCTCTAATTACACCATAGGAAGATTTAGATTGATTATCCTGATTAAAACAAATGTCAATTCCGGCATTTTTGAAAGTCTCTGAGTTATAAGCTTCAAAAAAGTAGCCCCTTGAATCCTCAAAGATTTTTGGTTCAATAATAAGCAAGTCTTTAATTCCGGTTTCTGTAATCTTCATAAGAAATATCTATTCGAAAGTAATTATTTCGTCGTTTGCAATTTTGTAAAGGTATTGACCGTATTGGTTTTTCATTAGCGGTTTGGCAAGTTCCAATAACTGTGCTTTATCAATAAATCCTCTATTATATGCAATTTCTTCAATACATGAAGCTTTTAAACCCTGGCGTTTTTCAATTGTGGCAATAAAATTTGAAGCTTGAAGCAAACTATCATGGGTTCCGGTGTCTAGCCATGCCACTCCCCTTCCCAACAATTCAACTTTTAATCTATTTTCTTCCAGATAAAGTCTGTTAAGATCTGTAATTTCCAATTCTCCTCGTTTTGATGGCTTTAGCGATTTTGCTTTGTCAACAACATCATTTCCATAGAAATACAACCCGGTGACTGCATAATTAGATTTTGGTTTTTCAGGTTTTTCCTCAATGCTAATTGCTTTTTTATTCTTATCGAACTCAACAACACCGTATCTCTCGGGGTCGTTAACGTAATAACCAAAAACCACAGCTCCTTCGTGCAGTTTAGCGGAATTAAGCATTAGTCCACCAAAACCATGACCGTAGAAAATATTGTCGCCCAAGACCAAACAAGCTTTATCGCCGTTAAGAAACTCTTCTCCGATTAAAAATGCCTGAGCCAGACCATCGGGACTGGGTTGAATTTTGTAAGAAATTTTTATTCCCAACTGACTTCCATCGCCCAAAAGTTTTTCGTAAAGGTGAATATCTTCAGGAGTACTAATTATTAGAATTTCCCTAAGTCCTGCAAGCATTAGAACAGAAAGTGGATAATAAATCATTGGTTTATCGTAAACCGGTATAATTTGCTTAGAAATACTTCTTGTAATAGGATAAAGGCGGGTTCCGGCTCCTCCTGCTAAAATAATTCCTTTCATTTTTTCAAATTTTCTTTAAAATAATCAATAGTTTTAATAAGTCCTTCTTCTAAAGGAATAACGGGAGACCAGTTGTTAAGCATTTTTTTAGCAAGGCTAATATCCGGTTTTCTCTTAACTGGATCGTCGTCGGGAAGAGGAAGAAATGTTAGTTTAGATTTTGAGCCTGTAAGTTCCAAAACTTTATTAGCTAGTTCAAGCATATTAAATTCTCCCGGATTACCAATATTAACAGGGCCAATAAAAGAATCATCGGTATTCATCATTCTTATCATACCCTCCACCAAATCGTCCACGTATTGAAAGCTTCTGGTTTGCTTGCCATCGCCAAAAATAGTAATATCCTCACCCTTAAGAGCCTGAACAATAAAGTTTGAAACAACACGTCCATCGTTAGGATGCATTCTGGGGCCGTAGGTATTAAAAATTCTTATTATCTTGATATTAACATCGTTTTGAAGATGATAATTTACAAATAGTGATTCTGCGCAACGTTTTCCTTCATCGTAACACGATCGTGAGCCAATAGGATTTACGTTTCCCCAATAGCTTTCAACCTGAGGATGAACCTCCGGATCTCCATAAACCTCGGATGTTGAAGCATGTAGAATTTTCGCTTTAATTCTTTTAGCAAGTCCAAGCATATTGATTGAACCCATTACCGAAGTTTTTATGGTTTTAATGGGATTAAACTGATAATGTACCGGAGAAGCGGGACAAGCGAGGTTGTAAATTTCATCAACCTCAATAAAAAAAGGCATAGTAATATCGTGCCGAATTGCCTCAAAATAAGGATTTTTAAGCAAATGAACAATATTTTCTTTTGAACCGGTAAAGTAGTTATCCAAGCATATAACCTCGTTTCCATCGTTAAGAAGTCGTTCGCACAAATGAGAACCAACAAAACCTGCGCCTCCGGTAACCAGAATTTTTTTCATTTAATCGATTTTAGTTAAGAACTAAAACAAAAGTACTATATAATTGTGTTTCTACCAATACTATAATAAGTCCAGCCCCACTCTTTCATTTCTTCGGGTTCATAAATATTTCTACCGTCGAAAATAAGTTTATTTTTCATCTTTTCTTCCATAAGTTTCCACTTTGGAACTCTAAACTCATTCCATTCTGTTACAAGAAGTAAAGCATCGGCATCCTGAATTATTTCATATTGGTCTTTTCCATAATTAATAATTTCGCCAATTTTTCTTTTACATTCGTGAATGGCAACCGGGTCGTAAGCATACACATTAGCTCCTGCCTTTAAAAGTTCGTCAATTATAACCAATGCCGGAGCTTCTCTCATGTCGTCGGTATTTGGTTTAAAAGAAAGGCCCCAAATTGCGATTTTCTTTCCTTTCAAATCGTTATTAAAATGTTTATGAAGTTTCTCAAACAAAACAAATTTTTGTCTATCATTAACATCTTCCACGGCTTTTAAAATTTCCAAAGAGTGATTGTTATCATCGGAAGTTTTAATCAATGCTTTCACATCTTTTGGAAAACAAGAACCACCGTAACCAACTCCAGGATAAATAAATTTATTTCCAATTCTGGTATCGGTTCCAATTCCTCTTCTTACTGAATTTACGTCTGCGCCAACAATTTCGCAAAGATTGGCAATATCGTTCATAAAGCTGATTTTAGTAGCAAGCATTGAATTGGCAGCGTATTTTGTAAGTTCAGCAGAAGGAATATCCATAAAAATAATTGGATGATTATTAAGCAGAAATGGTTTATAAAGCCTTTTCATTATGCTTTCGGCTCTTTCGGATTCAACACCAATAACAATTCTATCGGGCTTAAGAAAATCGTCAATTGCAGCTCCTTCCTTTAAAAATTCAGGATTTGAAGCCACATCGAAAGGAATATTAACACCCCTTTTATCTAATTCTTCCTGAACGGCAGCCTTAACTTTTTTTGCAGTTCCTATAGGAACAGTACTTTTTGTAACAACAACTGTATAATCAGACATATACATTCCAATTTCTCTTGCCACAGAAATAACGTATTGCAAATCTGCAGAACCATCTTCATCGGGAGGAGTACCAACGGCAATAAACACAGCTTCAACCTTTTCAAGAGAATTTTTAAGACTGGTTGAAAAGAAAAGCCTTTCCTTAGCAACATTATTTTTTATCAGCCTTTCAAGTCCGGGTTCATAAATTGGCACAATACCATCGTTTAGCTTGTCAATTTTCTCTGTATCAACATCAACACAAGTAACATTAATGCCTGTTTCAGCAAAACAAGTACCGGAAACAAGTCCCACATATCCGGTTCCAACTATCGTAATCTTCATATTTAATATTTATTTTAAAATTTTCAATTTAATCCGTTAAAACAAGTTTTTGAGTACAAAATAAGCAAAAAATATTGTGAAAACCTTATTGTAATTATTAGTCATAAAACATTTTCAAACTGTAAAACTATCTTCCCCCTAAAAAAGAAATTAACAAAAAAATTGCATAACTATTTCTTTTTTAATATATAAATTATACTTTTGCAGTCCAAAATTTTAAACAAATATAATGTCTAACTCATTAATTAAAAAAAAATTACATGACTGAAAAAGAAGAAAAAAACTTAGAAGAGGTTAACAACCTTGCTGAAAATGTTGAAAATCAAGAAATTGAAAAAACTGAAGAAACATTGGAAGAAATCGAAGAAATCGAAGAAGAAGAAATCGAAGAAGAAGAAGAAGAAATTGAGGATTTAGAAGAGGAAGAAGAAGAGGAAGATATTGAAATTTTGCCTGTATATCAGGAAGAATTTAACTGGGACACTGTTGGAAGCAAATTAGATGTTTATACCGCTGAAGAGCGCAGTAAACTCGAAACTCTTTACGACAAAACACTTTCTACAATTACTGAAAATGAAGTAATAGACGGGACAGTGGTTGCTGTAACAAAAAGGGAAGTTGTAGTTAACATTGGCTACAAATCTGAAGGAATTATTTCCTTAAACGAATTTCGTTACAATCCCGATTTAAAACCGGGCGACACAGTTGAAGTTTATGTTGAAAGTCAGGAAGACAAAGGCGGACAACTATTATTATCGCACAAAAAAGCCAGAGCTTTAAGATCTTGGGACAGGGTAAACGAAGCCTTAGAAAAAGACGAGGTAATAAAAGGTTACATCAAGTGCAGAACAAAAGGTGGTATGATTGTGGAAGTTTTTGGAATTGAAGCTTTCTTACCTGGTTCACAAATTGATGTAAAACCAATTCGCGACTACGATGTTTATGTTGGAAAAACAATGGAATTTAAAGTTGTTAAGATTAACCACGAATTTAAGAACGTTGTTGTTTCTCACAAAGCACTTATTGAAGAAGAACTTGAACAACAAAAGAAAGATATTATTGCAAAACTTGAAAAAGGTCAGGTTCTCGAAGGAACTGTTAAGAACATTACTTCTTACGGTGTATTTATTGATCTTGGCGGAGTTGACGGACTAATTCACATTACAGACCTATCATGGGGAAGAATTTCACATCCTGAGGAAATTGTTCAACTTGACCAAAAACTTAATGTAGTTATCTTAGATTTCGACGACGACAAGAAGCGTATTGCATTGGGTCTAAAACAATTAACTCCTCACCCATGGGATGCTTTGGATGCTAATCTTAATGTTGGCGACAAAGTAAAAGGAAAAGTTGTTGTTATGGCCGATTACGGAGCTTTCGTAGAAATAGCAACAGGTGTAGAAGGTCTTATTCACGTTTCTGAAATGAGTTGGTCACAGCACCTTCGCTCAGCACAGGAATTTATGAATGTAAACGACGAAGTTGAAGCTGTTATTCTTACATTAGACCGTGAAGAAAGAAAAATGTCTCTTGGTATTAAGCAACTTAAATCTGATCCTTGGGAAAAAATTGAAGAACGTTACCCAATTAACTCCAAGCATACTGCAAAAGTTAGAAACTTCACCAATTTTGGTGTATTTGTAGAACTTGAAGAAGGTGTTGACGGATTAATTCATATTTCAGATCTTTCATGGACTAAGAAAATTAAGCATCCTGCTGAGTTTACTCAAATTGGAGAAGAAATTGAAGTTTCAGTTCTTGAAATTGATGCCGAAAACAGAAGATTAAGTCTTGGTCATAAGCAGCTCGAAGAAAATCCTTGGGATGTATTCGAAACATTGTTTAACGTAGACTCAGTTCACGAAGGTATTATTATTGAATCTAACGAAAAAGGCGCAGTAATTTCTCTACCTTACGGTGTTGAAGGTTTTGCGACACCAAAACACATGGTTAAAGAGGACGGAACTCAGGCTAAAGTTGAAGAAAAACTTGATTTCAAAGTAATTGACTTTAATAAAGAGTCCAAAAAAATTATTGTTTCTCATAGCAGAATTTTCGAAGACGTTAACAAAGCTCAGGAACAAAGCGAAAAACAAGCAGCCGATAAATCCAATAAAACTGCCGTTAAGAACATTAAAGAGAAATTAGAAAAAACAACTCTTGGTGATGTATCTGACCTTGGTGCTTTAAAAAAGGAAATGGAAAAGGCTGAAAAAGAAGAGTCTAACAAGAAAAACTAACAAATATCAAAAATAATTCCCGATTCTTTCGGGAATTATTTTATTATTTATATTTTTAAGGTTATGGATTTCAAAATTACAAAACAAGACAATTATACTCTGGTTCAGGTAGTTGTCGATAAACTGGATACGCATATTGCTCCAACTTTGAAGTCGGAATTGGTGTTAATTTCCGGAAACGGCGAAAAAAACATCATTTTAGACCTGTCTAATTGTCGTTATTGCGACTCTTCCGGACTAAGTTCGATTTTAGTTGCGAACAGATTATGCAAAAATGCAAATGGAATATTTGTTTTAACCGGTTTGCAAACCGCAGTTGAAAGACTCATAACCATTTCGCAACTGGATACAGTGCTAAACATTACCGACAAGGTAGATCAAGCTGCCGCTTTTGTATTGAAACAAGTGGAGAAAGACTAAGTAAATTATGTCTTTTGAATTAACTGTGCTTGGAAGTAGCTCTGCATTGCCTACTTCCGATAGATATTCAACAGCCCAGGTAT
>JAFGXD010000048.1 GCA_016936815.1 Bacteroidales bacterium | reverse complement strand
ACTGCGTTACGCTCTTTCTGAAAACAGTCATTTACTTAAGTAAACTCCTTGATTTTCAGAAATCGCAAGCCTTGTTCTCGAAGTTTTATTTCAGCCAAATTTTGAAAATATGTGGTTTTTACAATTTTTATTAATTGAAATAAAAGCAAATGAGTGTAAAGATAGGCGACAAGGTAAGGTTTCTTAACGATGTTGGAGGAGGAATTGTAAAATCGTTTCTAAACAAAAATACCGTTTTGGTACTTAACGAAGATGATTTTGATATTCCGGTTTTAATTGAAAATCTTGTTGTTATAGAACAAGCACAGGAAAAGCCATTAGATAAACCTTCCAATAAACCCTCCGTTGAAGATGTTTCGTACAATTATTCTGATAGGGATGAGGAAAACTATTTTGAACACGATAATTCAGAGATTTCTAAGCAAATAAAGGTATTGCTAGGTTTCGAAAAACAAGATTCAGGAGTAAATGCCTATCTTATTAACGATTCAGATTATTGGATGTTGTACAATATTCTGGTTAAAACCAATGATGAATCGGCAAGCATTTTGGCCGGAAAACTGGAGGATAATACCAAGCTTTATATTACTAATTACGAGATAGATGAGATAGGCAAAATATCTAACTTTGCTTTACAGTTAATTTTTTACAGAACAGGCAAATACGAACCGGTAAACCCTATAGAAAAGACTTTGGAAATTAGACCAATAAAGTTTTTTAAAGACGAAAGCTATATTGAAAACGAATATCTGGATAAACCCTCCATTATTTTCCCAATTATTGATACACTAAGCGAAAATCTCTCAAGAGAGCTAAGCGAAAAGGAACTTAGGGAGATTGTTAAGCAAAAAGAGGAGAGCGATAGATTTCAAAAAACTTTATCACAAAAATATAAAGCCAGAAACGACGAGCATTTGCGTGAAATAGATTTGCATATTCATGAACTTTTGGAAGATACATCAGGTTTGGGAAATGCTGAAATGTTAGAGGTTCAAATTAGCACATTTAAAACAGAAATGGATAAAGCAATTAAAGAGAGAGTTAAGAAAATTGTTTTTATTCATGGAGTTGGCAACGGAGTGCTAAAACAGGAATTGCGACAAACTCTTCAGAAAGAATATAAGAAATACGCTTTTCAGGATGCTTCTTTTAAGGAATATGGCTTTGGAGCTACAATGGTTGTTTTAAAAAGGAATTAATTTTTTCTTGAGCTAAATTATTTCTTATAATATCTAATTTCCTTACTTCCTATCTTTTCAACTATTGTCTTGTCGCATAAAACTTCAAATGAAATTTGGGGTTTGGTGTTTATTACAATATCTTCATCAAACATATTAAAGGAGCTGTAAATAATATTCTGACTGTCTTTGTATAAATAAACCCTGTTGTTTTCCGTGAAAACAAGTTTTTCGTATTTGCCATCTTCCGATAAGTATGTTCCGCTTGGTTCTTTTATGCATGTAGAATTTGTGGTACAAGAAGAAATTACCATCAGGCCTGCCACAAAAATCATTATTATTATTCGTAATTTCATATCTTATTAATTTTTTAACCAATTTACAATATTTTTATAAATATTTCAATATTCACTTTCCTAACGGTTATAATATATATATAAACGGCTTAATAAATGAAATATTGTAGAATAACACTTCGTTTTTTTGAACAGTTTCTGCTAACCCCACTACTCAAAAACGAGAACATTTTTGCGTAAAAGTATCGGTTTTCTATAACCAAAAACGGTAAATCTCCACCTATTTCTTGGTCTTTTTCAATTCTACCTTTACATCAGAAATTCGTTCATTGAAAATCTGAAAAAATTTAAAGTATAATTTAAAACTCTTTAGCCATGAAAAAGAAAATTTTATTAGTAGACGACGACATTGATATTATCACTGTCCTTGAAACAATCCTAACCAAAGAAGGTTACGAAGTGATTTCAGCAAATAACAAAAAAGAAGGTTTCGAACTTATGAAATCTGAAAAACCCGACCTTGCAATTCTCGACGTAATGATGACAACTCATTTCGAAGGTTTTGAAATGGCTCGCGAAATTTTAGAAACACCTGAGTTCAAAAACCTGCCTTTCCTTATCCAAACTTCAATAGATATTCTAACAACAACAAAAGCATCTGTTCAGGATATGGCAAGGGAATTTCGTAAAGATCCAAACTACAAAGATTTACAAGTTCTTTTAGTAAAAAATGTTACAGATGGTTCTGCAGGTATTGACTATCGCACCGAATCGGGCGAATCGGTTTGGTTTCCGGTAAACGGATTTGTTAGAAAACCTGTTGATGCCACAAGAATCCTTCCCGAGGTACAAAGATTATTAAACTAATATAAGATGCTGGTTCGGAATCTCTAATGCAAGATTCCTCTTTAAAAGTATGGCAGGTGCTTCCATTCACCTGCCATTTCTTAAGACTCCAAGAAAAACCATAATTATAAATACGATGGAAAATATTCAACAAATTCTAGAAAAATATCCCGCCCAAGGCAGGGAAAACTTAATTCCGCTTTTGCAGGAAATTCAGAACTTTAATGGGTTTCTATCTCAAGAGTCAATTGTTGAGGTTGGAAAATATCTTAATTTACCATCTTCAAAAATTTATGGGGTCGCAACTTTTTACAACCAGTTCAGATTTCAACCTCAGGGCAAATACCATATTCAGGTTTGCCGTGGTACAGCTTGTCATGTACTTGGTTCTGCTACAGTTTTGGAAACTCTTCAAAAGGAACTTAAAATAAAGGCAGGCGATACAACTGCCGATGGCCTTTTTTCTATAGAAGTGGTTGCTTGTATCGGTGCATGCGGTCTTGCTCCGGTTATTGCTGTTAATGGAAATTTCCATGCTAAAGTTAATTCCGATTCAATTAAAGAAATTATTCAAAATTATAAAAACCGGGAGATTTAAGCTATGTGCGCAAATTGTAATAATAACAAAACATTCCTTCTGGAAGAGGTGCTAAGAGATTACTCTACTAACACCCGCGATGCCCAAACTCTTAATAAAATGGCAGTTTTTAACAACGAGCAAAACGATATTCCGGTTGTTTTCGTTGGAGCCGGAACATGTGGACTTGGAGCCGGAGCAGGTCAAACTCTTCAGGCTGTTAAGGATTACCTTCAGCAAAAAAATATTAATGCTAAAATTATTGAAACCGGTTGCATTGGACTTTGTTCCTCTGAACCGATTATGGATATAAAACTTCCGGGATTCAACCGGATTTCTTTCGAAAAAATTACTACCGACAAGGTTCCCGGAATTTTAGATACAATTTTCGAACTGAATGTTCCAAAGACCAATGTCTTATGTCAGTTTGACTCAGAAAACAACAGAAAATGGGAAAATGTTCCATTTATTACAGAACATCCTTTCTTCGCACAGCAAAAACGCCTTGTGCTTAAAAACTGTGGAATTATTGACCCTGTAAATATTGAAGAATATATTTCTAGAGGTGGTTACAAAAGTTTGGTTAAGGCTATTTCTGTTTTTTCTCCTTTAGAACTTTGCGAACATATTATTGAATCGGGCCTTAGGGGCAGGGGAGGAGGAGGATTTTTAACAGGTATGAAATGGAAATTTGCCAATAAAGAGCAATCCGATCAAAAATTTTTAATTTGCAATGCAGACGAAGGTGATCCGGGCGCTTTTATGGATAGAGCTGTTATTGAAGGAGATCCCCATCGTTTGTTAGAGGGAATGGCAATTGCAGGATATGCAATTGGTGCTACAAAAGCCTATATTTACATTCGTGCTGAGTATCCATTGGCTATAGAAAGATTAAAAATTGCACTTAAACAGGCTGCCGAATATGGCTTGCTTGGCAAAAATATTTTTGAATCAGGTTTCGATTTTGAAATAAAGGTAAAAATGGGAGCAGGAGCTTTTGTTTGTGGAGAGGAAACTGCTCTTATGCATTCTATTGAAGGTAAACGCGGAATGCCCAGACCAAGACCACCTTTTCCAACAACAGAAGGGCTTTTTGGTAAACCTACTGTTATTAATAATGTGGAAACGTTTTCTAATGTGCCTGAAATAATTTATCACGGTGCACAATGGTTCGCTGCAATAGGTACAGAAAAATCGAAAGGAACTAAGGTCTTTGCTCTTTCCGGAAAAATTTCTCTTACCGGCCTAGTAGAAATTCCAATGGGAACTACTATTCGTGAGGTTCTTTTTAATATAGCAGGCGGTATTCCAAATAATAAGAAATTTAAGTCAGTACAGATTGGTGGGCCTTCAGGAGGCTGTATTACTAACGAAAATCTTGATATTCAAATAGATTACGACTCTCTTATTGCCGTTGGTGCTATGATGGGTTCAGGAGGATTAGTGGTAATGGATGAGGATACTTGTATGGTTGATGTTGCTAAATTCTTCATGGACTTTATTCAAAGGGAAAGCTGCGGTAAATGTATCCCTTGCCGGGAAGGAACTCGTAGAATGCTGGAAATTCTTGAGTCTATTACTTCAAAACCTCGAACAGGCGATAGCAATGAGGCTCTGGAACGCTTCAAAGGCATTATGCAACTCGAAAAACTTGGTAAAGTTATTAAGGATACTTCTCTTTGCGGACTAGGGCAAACTGCTCCAAATCCGGTAATGAGTACTTTACGCTGGTTTAGAGATGAATACGAAGCTCATATTTTCGACCGTAAGTGCCCGGCAGGTGTCTGCACAAATCTCAGAACTTTTAAAATTGATGTAGATAAATGCACAGGCTGCACTATTTGTTCAAAAAAATGCCCAACCCAAGCAATAATAGGAGCTAAAAAATCTCCACATTTTATTGTTGAAGACAAATGTATTGGCTGCGGTGCTTGTCAGGAGGCTTGTAAATTCGAAGCTATTTCAGTATTGTAAAAAATATTAGTCATGAATACTATAAATATAAAAATTAATAACAAAACTGTTGAGGCCAATAAGGGTGAAATGATTCTTGATGTCCTTAATCGTCAAGGCATAAAGGTGCCAACACTTTGCCATATTAAAGACGTTTTTCCTTCAGGAGCATGTCGTATGTGCGTTGTAGAAAATGTGAAAACGGGTAAATTAATTACTTCATGTTCTTACCCTGTTGAGGACAATATGGAAATTCTTACTCACTCTCAAAGGGTTGTAGATTCAAGAAAAACAATTGTTGAATTACTGCTATCTTCTCACCCCGACGATTGCCTTTATTGCGTTAGAAATAATCATTGTGAACTACAAGATTTATCTGCCGAACTGCAGGTTAGGGAAAGAAGAATTTCGGGCAAGAAAAATAATTATCATATAGACAGGTCTTCTGCAAGTATAGTGCGAGATCCAGATAAATGTATTCTTTGCGGACGTTGTGTTAGAGTTTGTGAGGAAATAATGGGAGTTTCTGCTATCGATTTTATTAATCGCGGTAGCAAAACTATTGTAGGAACAACTTTCAACAAGGGATTAAATAATTCTAGCTGTATTAATTGCGGTCAGTGTATTATGGTTTGCCCAACCGGTGCTCTTACCGAGAAAAACCATTTTGCTGAGATTCGTGATGCCATTCAAAATCCTAAAAGAACTGTTGTGGTGCAATATGCTCCTGCAATTTCTGTTTCTTTGGCCGAAGAATTCGGAATGAGTCCCGGTGAAGATGTTAATGGCATTATGAATGCAGCTTTGCGAAGAGTGGGTTTTGACATGGTTTTCGATACTACTTTTTCTGCCGACTTAACTATAATGGAAGAATCTGCCGAGCTTATTCATCGAATTCAAAACGGTGGCCAACTGCCAATGATAACTTCCTGTTGCCCGGGATGGATTAAGTATGCAGAGGAATTTGCTTCAGATTTTATTCCAAATATTTCTTCTTGCAAGTCGCCACAACAAATGATGGGTGCAGTTATTAAATCTTATTGGGCCGACAAGGAATGTATGTCGCCCGAAAATATTTATTCTGTGGCAATTATGCCATGTACTGCAAAAAAATTTGAGGCGCAACGAGAAGAAATGACTTCAAAAGGAATAACCGATGTGGATGCTGTGCTTACTACACGAGAACTAGGAGCTTTTCTAAAAATGATGGGCGTAAATCTTCATAACATTGAACCTGAAATGGTTGATAGTCCTCTTGGATTCCGGTCTACTGCAGGTAAACTATTTGCGAATTCAGGTGGCGTTATGGAAGCAGCTCTTCGCACTGCTTATTACAAACTTACCGGAAAAGAGCTTGTTCAGTTTAGAATACCTGCTGTTAGAGGACTTGAAGGTAGAAAAGAGGCGAAAATCAAAATAGGTGAAATGGAAATTGGTGTGGCTGTTGTCTCAGGACTTGTAAATGCTGCCAAATTGCTCCAGGAAATACGAGAAGGTAGAAAAGATATTCATTTTATTGAAGTTATGGCTTGTCCCGGCGGTTGCATTAATGGCGGCGGACAGCATATTGGTGCCTCTGAGGGGGCTCTTAAAGCAAGAATTTCTACTATTTATAATATAGATGATAAGGAAGTGGTTAAGGTTTCTCATAAAAATCCGGAAGTAAAACAACTCTACGATAATTTTTTGGGAGAACCTCTTAGCCATATTTCTCACGAACTATTACATACTCATTACCAAAAACGTGATGTTTTAAAATAAGAAAAATGGGACACGCTAAAAGAAATAAATTGGTTTTTACTGTAAAAGACAAATGCAGAGTCTGTTACACTTGCGTTAGAGAGTGTCCCGTTAAAGCAATTAGCATAATAAACGGACAGGCGGAAGTAATTAGCGAGCGTTGTATCGGTTGCGGAAATTGCGTAAATGTGTGCTCTCAGGATGCCAAGGTTTTTCTTGACTCCAGACAAAGTGTACATAATTTACTGAAATCTGAAGATCCGGTAATTGCTTGTTTGGCACCTAGTTTTCCTGCAGAATTTTCAGATTTTGAGGATTATAAGCAACTTGTGGGAATGATCAGAAGCCTCGGTTTTTATAGGGTTATTGAAGTGGCTTTTGGCGCCGATTTGGTGGCTAAAGAGTACAAGCGACTACTAGACAGCAATGGTGGATCCACCTATATTTCTTCCGACTGCCCGGCTATTGTTTTTTATGTTGAACATTATCATCCCGAACTTGTTTCTCATCTTGCTCCTGTTGCCTCTCCAATGGTTGCTGCGGCAAGAGTTGCTAAACAAGAGTTCGGCCAAAATGCTAAGGTTGTGTTTATTGGTCCTTGTATTGCAAAAAAAGCAGAATCAGATGAAATTGATGAGGCTATTACTTTTATGGAACTTAGAATAATGTTCGAAGATGAAGGTATAACAAAGGAAAATTCTTCTGCTTCCGATTTCGATGGGCCACATCCAAAAACAGGTGCGATTTTTCCTGTTTCAAGAGGTCTGCTGCAAACTGTAAACCGCAAAGACGATATTGTTGAGGGAAATATAATTGTGGCCTCAGGAAAAGATAATTTTAAAGAGGCTATACGTGAATTCGAAAAGGGCGAGCTCGCAATGAATCATTTGGAACTACTGTGTTGCGAGGGTTGTATTATGGGGCCCGGCATGACTACCTGCGATAAACTATACACAAGAAGGGCAAATATAGGAAATTATGTACGCAATAAACTCTCTGTCCTTGCCGACGAAAACTGGAAAAATGATATTGAAAAATTCGAAAATATTAACCTCTCTCAATCTTTTCAAGCTGTTGATAGAAGACTTAATCGCCCCGATTCAGATGAAATAGAAAGAGTTTTACTAAGTATGGGGAAAACCAAACAGGAAGATATGCTAAATTGCGGTGTTTGTGGATACGATACCTGCGAAGAACACGCTATTGCAATAATTCTTGGTAATGCAGAAAATGAAATGTGCCTGCCTTTTGCTATTGAAAGACTACATAAATCGGTTCAGGAACTTAATATTTCAAACGAAAAATTAGCTAATGCTCGTCAGGCTCTCCGACATTCCGAAAAACTTGCCAATATGGGGCAACTATCTGCCGGAATTGCTCATGAACTAAATAATCCTCTTGGCGTTATTACAATGTATTCAAATATCTTAAAAGATGAAGCTAAACAAGGCGACCCTGTGAAAAAAGATTTGGAACTTATTGTTGAACAGGCAGAAAGATGTAAAAATATTGTTGGAGGTCTACTCAATTTTGCTAGAAAAACTCAGGTAAAACATTCTGAAACAAATATAGTTGAGTTTGTAAAACACAGCCTCCAATCTATTGTTGTTCCTAAAAATATTAATACTGAAATTCTAACAGAATTGTCCGATTTTTATGTAATGATTGATAACGACCAGATGATGCAGGCTCTTACAAATCTTGAGAAAAATGCTATTGAAGCCATGCCAAACGGCGGTTTGTTAAGTGTAAATGTAAAAGGAGATGAAAAAAATGTAGAGATAAATGTTTGCGATACAGGAACAGGAATCCCGGAAGAACACATGGATAAGCTATTTACGCCATTTTTCACTACAAAAGAAGCCGGAAAGGGCACAGGACTTGGTCTTCCATTGGTTTACGGAATAGTAAAAATGCACAAAGGATCTATTGAAGTTGTTTCAAATTCAAACCCTGAAAAAGGAAAAACAGGCACCTGCTTTAAAATCAAAATACCAAGGTATAATTAAAAATATTAACTGAAATGAAAAATATAGACAAAAAAACAATTCTAGTGGTAGACGACGACCAGGACTTATTGCAACAAATGAAAATACAGATTGAAGGCTTTGGTTTCGAAGTTGTTACTGCCGATGGTCAGAAAGAAGCTGAAAAAATTCTTGAAACTCTTAAACCAGATTTGGCACTTTTAGATTTAATGATGGAAAATAAGGATTCAGGTTTTATTCTTTCTTACCGTATTAAGAAAAGATACCCAGAAACACCGGTAATTATTGCCACTGCCGTTACCTCCGAAACAGGTATGCTCTTTAGCGTAGAATCCGATGAAGATAAAAATTGGATTAAAGCAGATTTATATCTCGAAAAAGGTCTGAGATCCGACCAGTTGCATAGAGAAATTAACAAACTCCTTAAAATGTAAAGTCATGGAAAAGCTTAGGGTACTTGTAGTTGACGATGAACCCGGGATTCGTTCCGGAATAGACAGAATTCTTAGAAATTTTTCGGTCGGCTATCCATTTATGGACGAAGATATTTGCTTCGAAGTACTGGAGGCCGAAACAGGCGAAAAGGCGCTGGAATTAGTTGAATCAGAGAAGATTGATATTGTGTTGCTAGACAATAAACTTCCGGGAATTCATGGTATAGATGTACTCGAAATATTTAATAAAAAGCAAGTCGACCTTTCGGTAATGATGATAACTTCGTATGCTTCACTAGATTTAGCAATAAAAGCTACAAACAACGGAGCATATAATTTTGTCCCCAAACCTTTTACACCTCAGGAGCTAAAAGTTGCCATGGAAAGTATTACCAAACATCTGTTTCTGAAAAGAATGACCAGAAAGATGAATGAGGAAGGAAAGCAAATTCGTTTTCAGTTTCTATCTGTCTTGTCGCACGAACTAAAATCTCCCATTAATGCTGTTGAAGGTTACCTAAAAATAATGCAGGAACGTCAGGTTGGTGAAAATATAGCCGACTACGAAATAATGATAAGCAGGTCGATTGAGAGGTTAAAAGGTATGCGGACATTGATTCTTGATTTGTTGGATTTAACAAAAATTGAATCAGGAAAGAAACAAAGAACTTTAAAGAAAATAAATCTTTACGATGCCGCACAAATGGCTATTCATTCTATTGAACCTATGGCCATTCAAAAAAATATAAAAATTTACTTATTTGCCCCTGATGATATTTATATTATGGCAGATTCCGATGAAATTGATATTATTCTTAATAATCTTGTTTCTAATGCTGTAAAATACAACAAAGAGGATGGAAAGGTCGAGGTTACTATTAAGAAAACCAATACTTCAACTATTATTAAAGTCGAAGATACCGGAATAGGAATGGATGAAGAGGAAATGGAGAGGCTTTTTGGAGAGTTTGTTAGAATTAAAAACTCTAAAACAAAAAATATTACAGGCTCGGGACTGGGACTTTCTATTGTTAAGAAAATGGTGGAATTGAATGATGGAAAAATTGAACTTAGCTCTACACCCGATGTTGGGTCTGTGTTTACTGTAGTTTTCCCTGCTTAAAAACTTAAAGAGATGATTTTTGAACCGCAGAAATATCAAATATCCGACGAACCCAGGAAACCATTTATTAGCACTTCAGAAATTGAGAGCATTCTCGAAAATGCTGTAGCTAACGAAAAAAATGTTAAATTGGTTATTGAAAAATCCTTGAATAAGCAAAGATTGTCTTTGCAGGAAACAGCAATTTTAGCTAAAGCTGAAGATCCCAAGCTGATTGAAATTATTAAAGAAGGAGCGCGTGAACTTAAGAAAAGAATTTACGGCAATAGAATTGTGCTTTTCGCTCCTCTTTATGTTGGGAATTTATGCAGTAATAATTGCAAATATTGCGGATTTAGGGCTTCAAACAAAAATGCTGATAGAAAAACTCTTTCAATTGATGAGCTTTCTGAAAATATTGTAGCTCTTGAACAAAATGGTCAGAAACGACTAATTCTTGTTTTTGGCGAACATGCTAAATACGATGCAGATTTTATTGCAAAAGCTGTTGAAACTGCTTATAGTGTAAAATCAGGAAATGGGGAAATTAGAAGAGTAAATATTAATGCAGCTCCTTTAGATTTAGAAGGATTTAAGAAGCTTCATGAAGCCGGAATAGGCACTTTTCAAGTATTTCAGGAAACATATCACAAAGAAACTTACGAATACTACCATACTTCCGGCAAAAAGGCCGATTACAACTACCGTTTAACAAGCCTCGATACAGCGCAGCAAGCAGGTTTAGATGATGTTGGTATTGGAGCTTTGTTTGGTTTGTACGACTGGCGTTTTGAAGTTCTTTCTTTGGTTAGACATACCAATCATTTAGAAGCTTGTTTTAATGTTGGACCGCACACAATTTCTTTTCCCCGAATTCAGGCAGCCGACAATTCCGAAGTAAGATCCGATTATATAGTTAGCGATGAAGAATTTACAAGAATAATTGCCATTTTGCGACTTGCTGTTCCTTACACAGGAATGATACTTACTGCTAGGGAATCTGCAGAAATTCGTCGTGAAGTGCTTGCTTATGGATGTTCTCAAATAGACGCAGGCACTAAAATTGAAATTGGAGCTTATGCTGAAAAATTTAAGTCGGAGCAGGAATTGAAAAAAGAACAGTTTCAAATAAACGATAATAGATCTTTAAATGATGTAATAGATGAACTAATTGATCAGGGATATTTGCCTTCGTTTTGCACAGCCTGTTATCGACTTGGAAGAACCGGTGAGCATTTTATGGAATTTTCTGTTCCGGGATTTATAAAAAGGTTTTGTACATCGAATGCAATACTAACATTAGCCGAATATCTTGAAGATTATGCTCCAAAAGCAACTGCTGAAAAGGGTTGGGAGCTAATTTCGAAATCTGTAGAAGACCTTGTTGAATATAGAAACAAAGAAGACCTTTTAGGAAAGTTGGAAAGAATAAGAAAAGGCGAAAGAGACCTATATTATTAGCTTTTGGTAAGCATTTTATAAAATTATTGGCTAAAAACTAAAAAAAAACAATAAAATGACTCAAGTTATTTTGTAAGTAAGAAAAAAAGGTATATTTTTGCAACGCTTTTGAACAAAGGCTTACGTTCTTTTTATTTGGTGCGGTAGTTCAGTTTGGTTAGAATAACGGCCTGTCACGCCGTGGGTCGCGGGTTCGAGTCCCGTCCGCACCGCCAAGAAGCCCTGAGAAATCAGGGCTTTTTTTAATCTTCATTTTTTTCATTATGTTAAAATTGTGTTGCGCATATATTCTTTATTCCGACAGAATTGACAAGTTTTAAAAAAGGTTATATTCAAAACCATGAAAACCGCCTAAAACAACACAATAATGGAGATTGAAGATAAACGAGCAAAAAAATGCCGAGGAAGATTGTAAAATTGCTATCTTTAAAACCAATAATTTACCAGAAAGACGGATAAAACTAATACATCAAGAAATCTTTTTTCTTTTCAACAACTAACATCTACTTGAAACCTTTCAAATTTGGTTCACTAAATTTTTACTTGTAATATTGTGGTTTATTTATTCAATAATTCATAGATTCTTAATGAATACAATTAATATCAACGATTTCGATTATTCACTTCCTCAGGAAAAAATTGCTGTTTTCCCACTTCAAAATAGAGACGAATCGAAATTGCTTGTTTATAAAAATAATACTATCTCGCAGGAATCTTTTAAGATAATTCCACAACTTATTCCCAAAGATAGTTTGATTGTTTTTAACAATACAAAGGTAATTAAAGCACGATTAGAGTTTAGAAAAAAAACAGGAGCCGCAATAGAAATATTTTTGCTGGAACCTTATTCGCCTAAGGATTACTTGCAAGCCTTTTCAACAAATTTATCTTGTAAATGGAAATGCTTGATTGGTAATGCCAAAAAATGGAAAAATGAAGCTTTACTAAAAGAAATTACTATAAATAGGACCAAATTATTACTTAATGCCGAAAAACTTGATAATAACATTGTTAGTTTTTCTTGGGATAATAATAATATATGCTTTTCAGAAATAGTTCAAGAAGCAGGAAATATCCCAATTCCGCCTTACTTAAATAGAAAATCAGAGGAAATAGATAAAAGTCGTTATCAAACTTTATTGGCTAAAAATGAGGGTTCTGTTGCTGCTCCAACTGCTGCTCTGCATTTTACCAACGAAACTCTGGATAAATTAATTCAAAAAAATATTAATATTGAAGAACTCACCCTTCATGTGGGAGCCGGAACTTTTCGTCCGGTATTAACCAACAGTATTATTAATCATCAAATGCATAAGGAAAGAATTTTTCTTACTGAAAAAAATATTGTATCATTTCTTAAATTTTGTGGAAACATAACCGCTGTTGGTACTACAACAGTTAGAACCATGGAATCTCTTTATTGGCTGGGGGTAAAACTAATTCAAAATGAAAAAATTAATCTGCAATCTTTTTCCATTGAACAGTGGGAGGTTTACAATTTACCAACAAATATACCTGTAAATCAGTCGCTAGAAAGAATTATTGAGGAAATGAAAAAACAGGGAATTAATCAAATTTCGGGCGAAACAGGCATCATTATTGTGCCGGGTTATGGCTTTAAAATGATTGATAGGTTAATTACAAATTTTCACCAGCCAAAAAGCACTTTACTCTTACTTATTGCAGCCTTTGTAGGAAATAATTGGAAAAATATATACACATTTGCTCTAGATAATAATTTTAGGTTTTTAAGCTATGGCGATAGTTCTTTTCTTACTAAAACCGGCTAAATGATATCTGAATTAATTAAAACAAAACTGTTGTTTTACATATTGTTAATGGTTTTAAAGCAATAAGTTTATTTATTTTTATTTCAAAAAAAAAACAATTCTCTATGCGTGTGGTAATACAAAGAGTAAGAAATGCAAGTGTAAACATTGATGGCAATATTAAATCTTCAATATCAAAAGGATTATTTATTCTTGTTGGTATAGAAATGGTTGACACAATTGAAGATGCTAAATGGCTGGCAAGTAAGATTGTAAATCTAAGAATCTTTGAAGATTCAAATGGTGTAATGAATCTGAATGTTAATGATGTAGATGGAGAAATTCTTGTGGTAAGTCAGTTTACTTTACATGCCAAAACCAAGAAAGGAAACAGGCCTTCATATATTAATGCTGCTTCCCCTGAAATTGCAATTCCTGTGTATGAGCAATTTATTGAACTGCTGAAGAATTTATTACAAAAACAAGTGAAAACAGGCAAATTTGGGGCAATGATGGATATTACCCTTGAAAACTACGGACCGGTTACAATTATTATCGACAGCCGTAACAGAGAATAAAAAATAATTAAGCAGCAGAGTTTTCGAAAGTGTTCCTAATTACATCAGGGTATCTGGAACCGAATTCCTGCTTGCACCACTCTTTAAGCTTAAGAATTTCCTCGTTATCGTCCATCCAAATAATTAACTTTTTCAGCTCCTTGGAAAAAAGATTTCTGTTGAAACTTACTTTTTCTAGTATTTGTTTGGAAAATTCAAGCATATATATAGTTTTTTGGTTTAGTTTGTAGCAAAATATACGAAAAAAATAGTAAAAAACCCGGGTTTATTTTGATTTTTATACCAATACTTCAATTGCTTACACCAATACATTATTTTTGTTGACCGGATAGGGGCCATCTAGGCATTTCAATCTTAATGCCAGAAAGGTCAAGAGCTCTGTTAATAACGGTTCCAACAAGTTCATTAATTGAAGTGGGAAGACTGTAAAATGAAGGGTTAGCAGGACAAATAATTCCTCCTGCAACACTTATTTTTTTCATATTTTCTATATGAATAAGATTTAGAGGAGTTTCACGTGTAACAAGAATAAGTTTTTTTCTCTCTTTTAGCATAACATCTGCAGCTCTTGTTATTAAATCATCGGAAATACCCGAGGCAATTCTTCCTAAACTTCCCATTGAACAAGGGCAAATTATCATTGTATCGTAACCTGCCGATCCGGAAGCAAAAGGAGCAGAAAAATCATTCTTTTCAAAGTATTTGAAGTCTTCATAAATATGACTAATGCCGGGTAGTTCATAATTCCATATTTCCTGAGCATTTTTTGAAAAAACTACACCTACTTCCTTTTTTATTGTTTCTAATTCACTTAGTTTGTCAAGTAAAATTTTGGCATAAATGGAACCGCTCGCTCCGGTTACAGCAATAATTATTTTTCTAGTCATTGAAATCTTGATTATCGAAAGTGTAGTAAATTGCAAGAGAAAGTAAATTGTTTTTCTGACCGGCATCAAGGTAATACGACTGATTTCCCGGATATGGCCTTATTGGCAAAAGGGAGTATGAAAATCTGAATTCGGCAGAAATAAACTCACCTAAGGAGTAAAAGAAACTAGCTTGCCCGGCAACTTCAAAGCCTTTGTAATAGGGATTAAATGGCTCAATAAATCCGTTTCCATCAGAATCTTCCTGAGCTTTAAGTAAAACTCCATAAGAAGCACCTGCTGAAAAGGTGAATTTATCATTATACTTAAATAATAGCATAATCGGTACTTCAATGTATTGTAATTTTAAAAGGTAAAAGTTTGTAATTCCTTTATTTACATCAATATTTTTTCGGCTTCCTTTTCCAATATATTTTAATTCCATTTGAAATCCCATGTTGTTATTAAAATATCTGTTAGTAAAAAATCCAAAATGAAAAGAAGATTTATCATAGCCGGAAAGACGGTCTCCATCTACCTGAGAGGTTAAGGGACCGGCAAAAAAGCCTCCATTAAAATTCTGTGCAGTTAATTCTAAAACTGTAAAAAATAAGAAAAGAAGGTAAATTTTTTTCATAATGAAATATTTAAATTCACTGTTATTCCATAAAAGTACACTTTTTTTTGTAAACTCACTTTTACTCTTTAGTATTTTGTTTTGAAGTTAATTTATGAATTATAAACCGACATTTTTTTTGCAATTTTTTGCAATTGTTGAAAAAACTTTTTGCAACAGTTTTTGTGCCGCCGTATCTTTATGAAAAATAAAGACTTATGCAAAAAAATGACGAGTTAGACAATTTATACTTTATGGTTTTTGGTCTCTTTTTTGTAACGAAGTCAGGAAAAGGGAAATTTTTGGGGTTTATGGGGTTACTTATCCGGAGGATGTCTTGAGAAGCTTCGCTAACAATGTTAACCCATTTGACTGGCTGTAAAGATTCCTGGAAATAATCCCGGATTATAGAGCAAATAAACTTCATAACTTGTCTCGATTCATCGTGAAGTTGCTACCACAAAACATGACATTTTAGCAGAAAATCCGTTATTATAACACTACTTATCGGAAAAATCAAGACCTAGTTGGTGGGATGGATACAATTAAAAAAATAATTGATAAATTGATTATAAAATAGAGATTTGCAATTGCAGATACAAATATTATCTTTTTCACAATAGAAACGAGCAAAAAACAGGTTCTGTAAAATCAAAAAGAATCAGCTCACCATGAAGATTCTTGCAACAACGGATATTAGAAATGCGTTGCAAGTGAAGGGTTTGTTGGAGGAGTTTTTTGAGAGGTAGGGTAATTTAATAAAAGGGGTTGTTTGTTAAAAAGTTAAAGACAAGATAAAATATTAGCTAATATTTTATCTATTATCGATTATATTCACTATATTTGTATAATATATTAGCCGTTTACTCATGTTGAAGCTACCAAAAGAAATAATGCAGGACCTTGTAATAAAGGTAAAGAAGCTAAGAAAGCAACAAGGATTTTCTCAAATGGTTCTTGCTGAACGTTCGGGTGTTTCTTTAGGAAGTATTAAAAGATTTGAAGTTACCGGAAAGATATCACTAGAAGCCCTTCTGCAAATTTCTCTGGCTTTAAATAGAATAGATGATTTTGAGAATTTATTTAAAGCTGATGACACCCCTAAATCCATT
>JAFGXD010000047.1 GCA_016936815.1 Bacteroidales bacterium | reverse complement strand
CTGAGTTCTTCTTTTGGTAAGGCTTTTGTTTAATCGGCTGTAATCACTGTCTCCTCTTTTTACTTTTCTGGAGACTTTATTTTTCCTTTTAATAGCGCTACGATGCAACTTTTTGCTGGAACTTCTTGCGAATTTTTTCTTACGTGTTTCTTTTGAAATTCTATTTTTACGGTTCGTTTCGTTATTTTTTTTGTATAAACTGTTGCTATTAGGAACAGAGTACTTTTTTCCTTTTTTCCTTTTGATTTTTGAATAACCAGATGACCTATTTTGCCCCGACTTCAATAGTTTTTTGAAAGAAAGATATTTTAATATGCTTCCTTTTCTTAATCTTCTTTTTCCATCTAATCCGGAACCCTTTCGACTAGAGTTATTTCCTTTTCCGTATAATTTTGTTGATTTTGAAACCGAATAAATTTTGCCGTTTTTCTTTACTTTTTGTGTGTTGCGATTCGCATGTTGTCTTTTTTTCTTTTGTGAATTAAAAAGCTTAATTGTAAAAGGTTTTTCACGTTTTTTGGTCTTCTTTAAACCCTTGTATCTATTTTGAGAAGTAGAAACTGAATATGTTTTACCTCTTTTAGTTCGTTTTAAGGTATTCTTGTTTGAATGAGGTCGAGGTCCTTTTTTTGGCGCAAATAGTCTTATTGAATTAGGCCTGTTCTTCTTAACGTTTATGTCTGAATATATTTTATTACCCCCTGTGTATGAGTATGTTTTGCCATTCCTTACCTTTTTGGTGGAATATTTTCTTGGATTAGTTTTTGGGGCTCTTTTTTTTGCACTTTTTGATATTTTCTTTACAGAATAATTATCACTTTTTCTTTTTATTGAATAATATCTGTTTTTAGATTTTTTCGAACCGGAACGTTTGCCGGAAGTGTACTTCTTATACCTAGATTTATTACCCGAAAAAGAGTATTTTACACCCTTACGATTTTCACTTTTTATATTAGACTTTTTTCTTCCGGGCTTTTTTTTCAGAATATTTAATTCAATTATTCCCGACTTCGATTTGCCGGCTTTACCCCTTTTATTTTGCGCTTCTGTGGTTAAGGAAAAAACCAGTAGAATAATGCACAATAATATTTTTATTTTTTGTCTGATGCAATTGTAGTTTTGAGCCAGCACGAAAATAGGTAATTTAGCTTTTCAAACCTAATATTATCAGGAAGTAAATAACTTTTGCCGGTTTGCAAAAGGTTACATTTTAATTTATGTTTCAAAACTTTATTAAAAAAATGTGATAATTTGAAATTAATTAGCTATAATTGAACTTGATAATATAAATGAAATAACTATTTTTTTTGTAGCTCGTACAAACAAGTAAAACCTTGTTGAAACGACATGAAAAACTTGAAAAAAATAAAACAGAAACCCATTTAAAACTAATGAATGAAAAAAGAAAATATTACTATTTATTGATTATTGTAATTTCCTTTTTTCCATTTTTCGAGGTTTATTCCCAAAATTGTAATATTATTTCTAAAGCCAATGACATAATTCCGGATGGACTTTGCGCTCCGGTAACTGTTCAATGGGAAATAACATACCGAGGTGTAAATGACGGTGGTACGCCGGTTGAAATTCAAGTTAACTGGGACGATGGAACTATTGAAGATCATGCTGCAATTAACACAAATCCCGCTTTGCAGGAATGGAGCGTAATTGTTAATCATATTTATCCTCCGGGGGGAAACCGCTGCAATTACAATCCATCTGCTACTCTTATGGTTAATGGTGTTTTGTGTACAAGTACAATTCAGGTACAAAATATTACTGTTTGGGACACAGATGATGAGAATGGTGGAAATGTTGAGATTAATCCTCAGGTTTTTCCTGTTTGTTTTGGTAACGATGCTTGGGTTGTTTTCGATGATGTTACTCTTTTTAACTGCGTTCCTCCCGATGAAAACGATAATCCAAATGTTTTAACCAGATGGACTCAATGGGTTTATGGCACTGATTATACTATTAATAATGTTGAGGTTGATGGAGGTGTTCAGGCTTATGCTTACCCCGGAAATGTTGAAATTCATCCCGGGTCTGTAACCGGCCCTACACCACCAAATGTTCAAAGTTTACCCATTTATGTTCCTAATACTGCACAAATTGGGGAGTTTTTTGAGGTTACTTTAAACTACTGGAACTACTGCAACCCATACCCAACTGAAGATCCTGTTACTGCAACGGCAATTATTCTTATTGTTCCTTATCCCGATGCCACAATAAACCCTGCCGGCCCTTATTGCCAAACCCATGGAACAGTTTTTCTTTCTGCTGCTACAGGAGGAGGAACTTGGTCAGGAACAGGAATTACAAACTCTTCAACCGGGGCGTTTCGTCCCTCTATTGCAGGGCCTGGAAATCATACTATAACTTACACTGTTACAGATGGAAATGGATGTGTGGGAACCGATACAGAAGTAATTACCGTTTATGAAAATCCTAGTGTTGATGTGCTTCCCGGAAATAATCTGGAAGTTTGCCCTGGCGATAATTTAAACTTAGATGGTAACCCAACTGAAGGCGATGGAAGCTTGGTATCTCAAATTTGGACGGGAAATACAGGACCCCTTAGTGCTACAAACGTTCAAACTCCAGTGTTTAACACTAATACACAGGGTAATTATAATCTAACTTATTCTGTAACCGACAACAATGGTTGCACAGCTTCCGAAAGTATTGTGGTTGCCGTAAATCCAGTTACCGCTTCCATTATTCCCAATCCTGCAGAGGTTTGTGCAGGCGAAAATTTGTTGCTTGACGGAAATCCTTCCGGAGGAACTGGAACATATACGGTTCATGTATGGACAGGTGATGTGGCAAACATTAGTTCAACTAATACTCAAACTACTACCTTTAATTCAAATATTGTTGGAACTTACAATTTTAATTACAATGTTACCGATAATAATGGCTGTTTTGGCTCAGATGCAATAACTGTTACTGTTTTCGAAAACCCTGTTGCAAATGCAGGTGTCGACGATAGTATATGTGGAAATATTTATCCTCTTACGGCCGTTCAGGGAATTGGAATAGGGCAATGGACTCAGACTTCCGGCCCCGGTATTGCTGTTTTCGATAATGCCGGTAATGCCGAAACTAATGTTACTGTTAATTTGTTTGGTTCTTATGAACTTACGTGGACAGAAGTTAACGGACCTGGATGCTCCGATGCTGCAACAATTACAATAGTTTTTCTGGAACAACCTTTTTCCAATGCCGGACCTGGTGATAATATTTGCGGTCTTTCATACCCCTTAGACGCTGTTGAAAGTGTTGGAAATGGTTCCTGGCATTTTATTTCAGGTGCAGGTAATGCGGTGTTTACAAGTCCTTTTAATAGTGAAACAAATGTAAGTGTGGATGTTTATGGTTCGTATCTGTTCCGATGGATTGAAGACAACGGAAATGGTTGTATTGACAGTGCTGATATTACAATAAATTTCGATCTGGTTCCTGTTCCGGCCTTTTCACCAATAGATACTACAGGCTGTCCTCCATTTGCTGTTGATTTTGTTAACCAATCTTCAGGAGGCGTTTCTTATTCATGGGATTTTGGCGATGGGGCTGAATCCTTAATCGAAAATCCATCCCATACATTTACCAACACAGGTACTAACGATGTTGTTTACACAATTTGGATGGTTGCAGAATCAACTTTTGGTTGCAAAGACAGCATTTCTCATAATTTAACCGTCCATCCATTGCCACAATCCAACTTTAATAACGATGCAGTACCGGGATGCAGCCCTGTGGAAGTAAATTTCACAAATACCTCAATCGGAGCAACACATTACGAATGGATTTTTGGAGATGGAGATACTGCGTTCATTCAAAATCCAACACATTTGTTTTATAATCAAACTTTCTTAATACAATATTTTGAAGTTCAACTTGTTGCGTTTACAGAATATAACTGTCCCGATACCAGCAATGCTTTTGTAACTGTCTATCCAAACCCCGATTATCAGATTACTGCAAATCCCGATTCAGCATGTCATCCTGCCGGAATTAGTTTTTCTACTTATCCCGGAGGTTCTTCATATTTTTGGGATTATGGCGAGGGAACAACTGAAAATGGTGGAAATAATGCTTTTAATATTTACACTAACGTTGAAGATTACGATCAAACTTACACCATTACTTTAGTTACAGAATCTTTCTTTGGCTGCTTAGATACTTCAACAGTTGATGTAGTAATTCATCCAAAACCTGATGCAGATTTTGTGGTAGATGTAACAACCGGATGTACAGCTCACGAGGTAACAATTTCAAATAATTCTGAGGGTGCCGATAATTACTTTTGGGATTTTGGTGATGACAGCACTTCTGATACTTCGGCATTAAGTTTTACACATTTGTATATTAGTACTTCAACTACACCTGTAACATATTATTTAAGGTTAACGGCTACCAATAGCGCCGGTTGTCAGGATACAGTTTCCAGAACAATAATTGTTTATCCTGAAGTTTTTACCGATTTCGCAGTTGAAGCAGAAGGTTGTTCTCCCATAAATCTTATTTTTA
Source organism: Bacteroidales bacterium (assembly GCA_016936815.1). GTDB lineage: Bacteria > Bacteroidota > Bacteroidia > Bacteroidales > GWF2-38-335 > GWF2-38-335. Next base: position 74,322 of record JAFGXD010000047.1, on the reverse strand, counting down.
CCAATCATACTGTTGGTGCTGTAAGCTATCAGTGGGACTTTGGCGACGGAGGTTCTTCAACTACAATTAGCCCTATTCATACTTACGTAAATAATTCAGACCACGACACCACTTTTATTGCCAGTTTAATTGCTACATCAGCATACAATTGTAAGGACACCCTCCTTAATTATATTAATATTCATCCCACGCCGGAAGCCCTTTTCGCTATAACTGAAAATTCGGGTTGTACACCTTTTTCACTTGAAATAAGCAACGCTTCAGTTGGAGCCGATTATTACAACTGGAATTTTGGCGACGGAATTACAGATAATAGTTCTGAAGAATTTGTTTATCACACATACACAAATACCGTTTCAACTCCCAATATGCATACTGTTAATCTGGAAGTTGAAAACCAATGGGGCTGTACTGATGCCTTTCAACAAATAGTTTATGTTTATCCTGCTGTTAATGCGGCATTTATATCCGATACCGCCGGCTGTCATCCATTTCCTGTTCATTTTCTAAATCAGTCTTATGGAGGCGACACCTATTTCTGGGTTTTTGGCGATGGTTCAACTTCAAATATTGAAAATCCCATTCACGTTTACGAAAACATTACTTTAAACGATAAGGTTTATAATATGGGAATGGCGGTTCAATCGGTTTACGGTTGCAGAGATACATCATATTCTCAAATAACCGTTTATCCTCAGCCTGTTGCGGAGTTTACACCAGACCCCGTTGTGCAAATGTTCCCCGATGTTTATGTAAGTTTAAATAATCAGACAAATGCAGGTTACTGGGATTATTTCTGGGATTTTGACGATGGAACAACATCTAATTTGGAAGAACCTGCATACCATGCTTATGAAAGTTGGGGAGAATACGAAATAACACTTGTAGCAACAGGAGCTCATTGTTCCGATTCGGTTAAACATACTGTTTTTATAGTTGCTCCAAGACCGGTGGCAAGTTTTGGTACAAGCGCTTCAGGTTGTCCTCCTTTTGTTGTTGAATTTGAAAATAATTCCCAATTTGGAAGCTCTTATTTATGGGATTTTGGCGACGGTATTTATTCCTCTGATCAGTTTCCGGTTCATACATATTACAATTCAGGAACTTTTTTGGTTTCGTTAACCGTAACAGGCGATGGAGGTGTTGATATTGCTCAGGATGCCGTTATTACTGTTTACGATCAGGCCATTGCAAACTTTTCAGTAAGTCCTGTGGTTGTTTTTCTACCCGACCAACCAATTAAGTGTTTCAATCTTTCTTCAAATGCATACTATTCTTGGTGGAATTTTGGCGATGGAAGTACCTCAACTGAAACTAGTCCTGCACATACTTACACTCAAGAAGGTGAATACGATATTTCTTTAAAAGTTTGTTCTGAATTTTATTGCTGCGATAGTACTGAAAAACTGGGTGAGGTAAGCGCAAAAACCAGTGGTGAAATTGTTTTTCCTAACGCCTTTGCTCCAAACCAAAGTGGACCAACAGGAGGTGCTTATAATCCAAACGATAATCATAATCAGATTTTCTTCCCAATTTCATTTGGCATCGCTGAATATAATCTAAATATTTTTAATAGATGGGGAGAATTGGTTTTCGAGAGTGATGACGTAAATATTGGCTGGGACGGTTATTATAGAGATAAATTGTGTAAACAGGATGTTTATGTGTGGAAAGTTAGAGGTAAGTTTGCAGATGGAAAAGAATTTGTTAAAGTAGGTGATGTAACATTATTAAGGTAAAACTATGGTGAAAAAACTACTAATTTTTGGAATAACAATGCTATTGTTTTTAAATTCTTCTTTTTCTCAGAAAGTTGAATATGACAAAGTTTATAAACAAAAACTTGCTGAAGCCAACTATCACTTCGAAAATGGTAATTATCATCTTTCATTGCCTGTATTAAAGGAACTATACGACTTAGACAGTACAAATATGGAGGTAAATTATAAAACCGGATTCTGCATTTTTACTGTAAAAAGAGACAAAAAAGAATCTCTTCCCTTTTTCGAAAAATCGAAAGACGAGTATATAGATGGTTATTATTATTTGGGGCTGATTAATCATTTGGAAACTAACTTTTCTAAGGCAATAGATTTTTTTCAGTTTTATAAATCCTCTAGAAAAACAAAGTCTTTTAGTTTAGAGGAAGTTGACTATAGACTAAAAATGATTGATAATTCCAAAAATTTAATGGAATCTCCTAAAAACGTATGGCTTATGAATTTGGGTGAGGAGGTTAATTCACCATTTTCTGAGTATGCCCCAGTTATTAGTCCCGACGAAAAATATTTATTTTTTACTTCTAGAAGAAAAGGAAGTATTGGAGGTTTATTAGATCCTTATAACGAATTTTTTGAAGATATTTATGTTACTGAAAAGGATGGGGAAATCTGGACGAAGCCGTTAAATATTGGTGCTCCAATTAATAGTTCAGGTCATGATGCTACTGTTACAATTTCTCCCGATGGCACTGAACTATATATTTTTAGAACCAATTCCGAACTTACCGGTGGAGATATTTATGTTTCCAATAAAGAAGGAGAAGCATGGAGTTCTCCACAAAAAATTGCTGCTGAGATAAATACAAAAAGTGGCCTTGAAGCAAGTGCATGCATATCTCCGGATGGTTTAAAAATGTATTTTTCAAGTAATAGAGCCGGAGGATATGGAGGAAAAGATTTGTATATGGTAAATAAACTACCCAACGGCCAATGGAGTAAAGCTCAAAACCTCGGCCCGGTAATAAATACCCCATACGACGAAGATTCACCTTTTATGGATGTTGACGGTATTACATTATATTTTAGCTCAAGAGGACACTCCACAATGGGAGGGTACGATTTATTTTCATCAACCATAAATGAAAAAGAAATATGGTCTAGTCCCGAGAATTTAGGTTATCCAATTAATACGGTTAACGATGAAATTTATTTTGTTATTACCCAAACAAAAGAAGCCGGCTATTTCTCATCCAATAGAAAAGGTGGATTTGGTCTTTTCGACATTTATGCCGTGGATATGCCTGAAAATTGGACTAATTATATGTTAATGCTTGGCGAAATTACTACTGTTGATTCGCTAACAATTGTTAATTGCAAAATTACACTTATTGACCAACTTACCAACAAGGTTCAGGGAATATACAGACCAAACAAACGAAATGGAAAATTTGTAATTATTGCAATGCCTAATAAAAAGTATAAAATGATTGTAGAAGCCGGTGGGTTTCATAATGTTATTAAAGATATTGAGGTTAATGAACACAATTACAACAAGATACTAGGAGAAATTAAACTTCAGGAAAAAGAATGAGAAAATGGGTTTCAATATTAATTATTCTTATTGCGGCTTTGTCGGTAAAGTCACAGGATCCGCAATTTTCTCAGTTTTATGCTGCTCCAATGTATTTAAGTCCCTCACTTACAGGCGCTACAAATGGTAGTAGAGCAACAATAAATTTCAGAGATCAGTGGCCACAAATTCCCGGAGCATTTGTTACTTATGCTGTGGCTTTCGATCATTACTTTATAAACATTAATTCAGGGTTTGGGGTTCTATTTACCCGCGATCAGGCCGGCACAGGAAGATTGGCAACAACTAATATAGGTTTTCTATATTCCTATAATATTCAATTGAACAGGCAATGGCAAATACGTCCCGGTTTCCAGTTTCTACGTTCACAGAGAAGTCTGGACTTTCACAGACTTACTTTTAGCGACCAGATAATTGGATCTGGACAAACAGATTCTCGAGAGTATTATTATTTGGAACCTAAGATTAATTATATGGATTTTAATGCCTCAATATTAGCTTATTCAGAAAAATATTGGGCAGGTTTAGGTTTCGACCATCTTATTGGACCAAATCAATCGCTTTATTCTGCACATAGTGAACTACCTCTAAAAGTTAGTATTTATGGTGGTTCTAAGTTAATGATGAAGGAATCTGCTGCCATGAAAGGAGGAGAAACTCTTACTCTGGCTTTTTTATACAAATCTCAGAAAAAATTTGACCAGTTGGATTTAGGAGTATACTGGCATAAAACACCTCTTGTTTTAGGAGCTTGGTATAGAGGAATTCCATTATTTAAAAAGTACGATAAGGGCTATCAGAACAACGATGCTATTAATCTTTTGGTGGGCTATAAAATTGAAGAGATATCTGTTGGTTACAGTTACGATTTTACAATATCCCGACTTGTAACAAATACAGGTGGAGCACACGAAATTTCTTTAATCTACTTATTTAATCAAGATAAACAACTTACCAGAAAAAAGAAAAATGTAATTGTGCCTTGTCCTAAGTTTTAATCTACAGGTTTATCAGCGGATTATTAGTTTTTTCTTAAAAATCACATCATTTGATGTACCAATAATGAGATAAGTTCCCGGAGATAATCGGTTATATGGATCAACAGCTTCGAGTAAAGATCCATCATAATCGGTAATTACTACTTTAGAGTATTGCTCCTGACCCAAAACATTTAGTACAACCACCAAAATTTCTTTGTTTGATTCAAAGCCTTTGGCTTGTATGTAAGATTGTTCGCCTTCAGAAACCGGATTGGGGAAAAGAATTACTTCAGTTTGCGAAACAAATGGCCTTCTTACAACAATTATATCACTATAGGCATAAGCAGCATTAAAATCGGTTTGTTTAAGTCTGTAATAAATTAATCCCGATTCAGAAAAAGCATTTTCATCAAGATATTCATAATTTAATATTGAATTAGAAAAGCCGGCTCCATCCACAACTGTAATAGTTTGAAAAATAACGCCATCGTAACTTTTTTCCAGAGTAAAATAGTCATTATTTATTTCTGAAGAAGTTGTCCAATTAAGCAAAACATCAGAGGTTTGGGGTTCAGCAGTAAAAGAAAGAAGCTCAACAGGCAAAGGAATTGCAGGGCCTGTGTAAAGAATAAATTTGCTGAAATCCACAACATCTTCAATTTCGTAAGTACCGTTTACAGCATCATGAGTCCCAACATAAACTCCATAGTCGAAAACCTGCGGTTGTGAGGCTGTTGGGTAGCGATAAGGATTTTTCCCTATTTTCAAATCGCTCATATCTGAAATAGTGCCAATTAATGAATTATCGTAAAACAGCTTTAAATCGTAACTATAATCTTCAATAGATCCGCCTGTTGGGGTAATATCCCAAACGCAATTTGTGTATTCGCTTCCAATGAGATTTGGGTAGGGAACTCCCATTCCATCAGTTAAATCAGGGAATTTTTGAGTGTAATATTTTAGAGAAAGACTAGTTGGCAGATTAATTCCCGACCACGTTACCTCAGCAATTACTCTGTCGGCAAAGGTGTAAGTTGTTGTTCCTCCATCAGCAATAGCACCTGTCTGTCCGGCATCAATTGGTAAGGAAATGGGTACAAATTCATCAGCGCCCAAATCAGTACTTCCGGTTACAATTGCTGTACTTCTTGCTTCTCCATCAATATCGTTGTTTAAGGTATGTTGAATTCCCTTTCCATTAACGAACCAAGCTTCTGACTGATTTGTCTTTATGTGTAAGTCTCCGTTTGTAGCATCAACAAAAAGATTTCCCACATTTATATTCATGTAATCTGAAACACCCGAAGTACTTATTGCAATCCAACTTTGAGTATCTCCTCCTGTATTAGTTTTATATGCAGTAGAATTGCAGCTTGTTGAATTCCATAATGCAATTTTATCAGTCCCAGAACCAATGTACAAATTATTATTAGATGTACCGGCATTCCAATTGGTGGAAGGAGTAGTACCTTGATTACCAACAGAATAATGTCCGCCAGTCCCTCCTGCTCTGGAATTAGCAAAAATGTTGTTTTTAATAACTAAATCTATTCCATGAGTAACTGATGAATTATCTCCCCTTAAGAAAGCAAAAGAATTTAGAGAACCAGCTCCAACAGTTCCTGAAACCAGAATTGAATTGTAGGTACAAACCGCCGCATAAGCATTTGTTCCTGATTGTAACCAAATTCCGTTAAATTCGGTATTTGTCGTAAGTCCATTTCCTAAAGAAACCATATTATTTCTTATTTCAGCAGTAGAGCCTGCAGCAGGTCTGTAAATTGAAATCCCAGATGCTGTTGGAGGACTAGTCAATGTAACTCTGGTTGAGGAATTTGACAAGCTCCATATTAAATTTCTGTTTACAATAGGATTTGTTACTGCTGTTAAACTTATTCCAGCAACATTTGTTTGCACGCTTCCTGCATTTAAGAGAGAAAGATTGTAAATGGTATTGTTGGTAATATAGGAAGAACCTATTGATGCTCCACTATGATAAATTCCCTGAAGAGCCATAGCATCAATGTTGGTTTTTGTGCTTGCAGAGGAAAGATTATAAACAGTATTATTCGAAATATTTCCCGATCCGGTTCCTGACTGCCAAATTCCTGTTAATGTGTTGGTTGTGCCGGTAGAGCTACAAGTAATATTGCAAATAGTATTATTCCAAATACTCACCGAAGAAGTAGAATTAGATTTAATACCTGAATTAACAGAATTTCCGGCAATGGTAATATTATTTGTATTTGTTACATCACCAATTTCGTTTCCGGTAATTGTTCCAATATTGCAAGGTCCTCCGGTAATTTCTATTCCTATAAAGGAACCTGAGCCTCCTGTAAGGTTGAAATTGTTGATAACATTTCCCTGAACAGAAGCGGGATCCCCTGCGCTTGTTGAAATTGAAATTCCTTTAACAGCCACATTGCCGGTGTTTGTCCATGCTCCTCCTCCACAATTAATTTCTCCACCTCCAATATAATTTCCGGTAATTTGTTGATTTGTTCCGGTTAAAATTCGTATTGCAATTTGAGCAACATTTCGGTTAGCAGTCTGATAAAAGTGATTTCCTTCAATAACCCAATCTCCTCCGGTACCCGTAGAGTTTAGTAATAACCCTTCGTAATTAAAATTAAAAATATTATTGTTAGATACAATGTTGTTTTTATTTAACCTTCCATTGGTACCCTGAGAAAAAACTAATGTTCTTGGAATGCCTGCAGCATCACTTCTATTTCGAATATCACAATTTGCAATTACATTAAAACTATTTCCGGTTGTCCCTGAAGAAGAAGTTCCAAAAATTATTGCACCACGTCTTGAAGCATTTGTATTTGTGTTTGAGGATTCAATTACAATATTCATTAATGTATCATTAGTTGATTCATTAATAAACCCAAAAACAGGATAACTTGCATGAGTGTTTCTGAATAATAAATACTTTCCTGAACCGGCAAAAGAACCATCTATACAAACCCTGTCAGCTCCCGAAAACCTAATCATTCCAAAATCTGTTCCCACATTTCCAACAATAGTTTTAAGAACTGCATTCTGAGGTACAATTCTTATTGTGTGTCCGGTTCCATTTATTTCTGCCCACTGGTTTAATACCTGAGAGCCATTTTCGGTAATATTTGAAGTTACAATAAGAGTTACATCACCTTTAAGCCCGGATGAGTTGACAGCTTTAAAAAAGCCATTAGCAGTATTTTCTGTTAAAGATGTAAAAGGCTGTCCGGTTCCAACGTAATAAATTCCTTCCAAAAAACCCGGTGCCGCAGAACAAAAATAGCCCAAACCCGGAGTTGCGGCAGCACTAGTTATGGAACTACCTGCTTGAGAAGCATGAACACTTGTATAAGTTCCATCAATTACTGCACTCTGAGTAATAATCATGTTTGTTGTGGGATTAACTTCATTTACTCTAAATGTTCCACTTGTAAATGCTGCACCTCCTATTGCTTGTGCCTGCCAATATCTTCCTGTATTTAGCTCGTAGCCGGGAGGATTTATAATTGTCCCTCCGCAATCGGCATCAAAGGCTTCCGCTTGCACCATAACTGTTCCTGCAGTAGCCGGGTTAATAATTTCAAAAAATGTATAGCCCGATTTTCCAACAGGAAATACCCAAGTAGCCGCTCCATTAGTAATGTTTCTTGCCAATGGCCCATTTACATAACTTGAAGCAGAATTTCCCGAAATATTTCCTGTTGTAGTACCTGTTACCGAAATAAGATTTACCGAGGTGGTGTTTAACTTTCCACTTGTTAATACAAGCGACAAAGTACTTAAAGGACTATTGAGAGTAACGCCTGAAGAATTATTAATTTGTGTAGTTAAATTACTTGTGTTTAAAGTTCCGGCACCGGAATAGGTTTGCAGTATAGATCCTCCAAAAATTAGTCGGCTATTAGCTGTTGTGGCCAAAAATGTTCCGTTATTTATTAAACCATCCGAACCAATTATTCTTATTGCTCTTCCATTAAGATTAAACGTGCCGGCAATTATTTCAAGTTTATTAAATGTTGAAGGAGTTGTTGCTGCTCCACCTGAAGTATTAGTCATTCTAACTACCCTATTAGAACCAGCAGGATTGTTAACTACTATTGAGCCTATATTTAATAAATACTGACCGGGAACAGCAATTGTAAAACCATTTGCATTTCCGGTTATACTTGAAATGCCGTTTCCAAATCTAATTGTAGCTCCTGAAAATACTTTATTTTGTTCATTACTTTGAATATAGAACTCTGAAGAACTGCTATTTGCATTTGGGTCAACAATTGTCATTGTTCCACCTGTAAACAAAACTGTTGAAAGGGAAGGAAATTCAACTACTCTACCGGCTGCAAGATTTGCACCTGCTTGTGGGTCAATATTCACATTACCTGCAAAAATGTTGCAATATCCTGAAGGTGCAAAATATAGCCTTCCGTTAATATTTACAATACCATCATCTCCGTCTACTTCAAGAGTTCCGTTTACGGTACAAGTGTTGGCTCCACTTCCATAGCCGAAAGTTCCCGCAGTAACCTGTAACTTTCCGTCAATTATAACATTACCGGCTCCGGTAAGAGTTCCTGCTCCAACGCATTCCAAAGACCCTGAAGCATGATTTATCCAAATTCTTCCGGTACTTGGGCAAATGGTCTGATTTCCAAACCAAGGTGTAAGATTTGAACCATCTGATAATTTAAAAGTTCCATTAGATATTATTAACCTATTTGCAGCAACTGAAGGCGCATTAATTGTAATATTTCTAACAGCTTCAATACATTTTTCATTATCTGTTCCTTTATTAACCGTAATGGAATAGAAATCGCAAGTTGGCCCTGTTCCGCTAATTGTTCCGTCAACGGTTCCCCTAAACTCAACATTGGCGAAATTTAAGCCCCCCATGTCCATATCAAAAGTTCCATTTACAGTAAGATTACTGTTTGAATAAAATCTCTGACCAATTATTAAGCTTCTACTTCCTCCTGTTACAGTGGGATTTACATCAAATGTTGCATTTGCAGAAACCACAACATCTCCATCGCAAGTTAATATTGCATCTGATCCCCCACCAATAAATTCCAAATGTCCTGAAGACCCTTCACCAACAGTCAAGTTATTACAAACTGCTGTATTAATATCAATTGTAACAGTAGCTCCATCACGAATAAACACATCGTCGTTTACTCCAGGCAATACTCCTTCTTCCCAGGTAGCGGTTTGGCTCCATAAACCTCCTGTTACGGTTGAATGAATTGTTCCCGCAGGCTGTGTTGTGCAGTTTCCTTCAAGAGCATTACTTCTACGACCCTCATTAACAGCATAAATTTTCCAGTAGTAAGTTTTGTCAGGCAAGCCACTAATAGGTCCTGATGTAATTGAGTTAGCCGGGAGAATCATTGCCAGTTCAAAATTTGCCCCACCATCATCGGAACGATAAATGTGATAATGAGTTTCGTTTGTAGCATTATCTAACCAATGTAAAGTAACACTAGATTGAGTAATACCTGAATAAGTTAGATTTGTTGGCGCAGAAGGAGCGGAAGGAGGCGTAAAAACATAAATTCTTCTAGCTCCGTTTGTTGAAGACGACAAGCCGGAAGCCTCTATATTATTGGTTCCAACACATTCAATAAGGCTTGTTGAAATAAGTTCAACAGGCAAAGTTGTACCTACTGCGGAACTTGAATAGCTTGTAGATTTGTACAGCAACCCATTATCGGCATTTGTGTTACAAAAACCTATTGCACCAAAATCCTGATTTGAAGCTGTTGTGCAGTTTCCGTAAGGGTTAGCTCTGGTAATAAACATGTAACCGTAAACGTATTCAATAACTCCGGTTGCTTCATACAATCTTATCTGAAATGTGGAATTTCCAGTTACAGGCATTGAATTAGGATAAGAAATATGCAAGTTTTGCCATTCAACAATACAAACTCTGTTAGGAGCAGCTCCGGTAATTTTATAGTGTACCTGACCATTAAAACCGGTTCCCATATCCGATGAAAAAGGCAATAATCTAGGCTCATTAACGGTAATTTCCGGTGTTCTGTTTATTGGAGAAAGACTGCTTCCAAGCCTCATTACACCATCTTCGGTTACAACAAATTCTTCATATGGCATAGACATAAAATAGAAGGTGAACCCAATAGGGTATGTTCCGGCAAAAACCCCGGTATTTAGTCCATCTGTGTTGGGAGCAACAAGCTGGGTTGTGCCTGAACTCATGTCGGTTAATGAAGCATCCACTGCTGTTGTAAATGTATAGTTTGCCGAGGATTGAGACTTGGCTAAAAACCCATACAAAAGAAGACAAATCACAATTATTACGCTATTTATTTTCATACTAATTTTTCTATTTGTTTATAACAATCCGTTCTACGAAACATTTAAAATACAGTTTCCATAACAAGTACAAAATTGATACTTTACAACTCTAATTAGACTAACTGATTTTTTCTATTGACAAAAAAGTTTGTTAATAACTTAACTAAATAGAAAACCTTGAATTTCTCTCCCCCTAAAAAATTCCTCAGCTTTTGCTAAATTATCTGCGTTTCCCAAATCAATCCACATACTGCTCTCGCATTGATATCCAATTATTTTATTTGTTCTTGAAAGCTCTAAATATACATCTGTAATAGAAAATTTACCCTCCTTTTTCATTAGCTTGAAAATTTCAGGACTAACAACATGAATTCCACTAAAGGCTAAAGCATTTAGTTTTCCTAAACTAATGCGTGACATTCGTATTTCGTTGGTTTTCATATTTTTCCAGCCTATCATTTGTCCGTTGTTATCGAAGAGAAAGTAACGGCTTGTTTTTCTGTTTTTTACAGCTAAGGTGGCTAAGGCATTTGATTCTATGTGCTGTTGATAGATTTCGGTTAAATTCAAATTCGAAATAACGTCTACGTTATGAATTAATACCGGCTTTGTATCAAAAAACACCGAAGCTTTCTTTAATCCTCCTCCCGTATCTAACAGGCAATTGCTTTCGTCGGAAATAAATATTTTTGCCTTGAAGTTTGTTTTATTAAGAAAATCAATAATTTGCTCAGAAAAATGATGCACATTAACAACAATTTCATTAAATCCGAAAAACTCCAGCCTTCTTATTACAATTTCAAGCATAGGAATACCTTTCACTTCTACAAGTGCTTTTGGCTTATTGTTGGTTAAAGGTTTTAACCTAGTGCCCAAACCCGCTGCAAAAACCATTGCCTTCATTGCCTATTTTTTTTCTTCCTGTTCACGATGCTTTAAAATTATTTTTACCGGATACTTGCTTTTTAAATGTTTGGCCAACATTTCTGCCGAATAAACTGATCTATGTTGACCACCGGTGCAGCCAAAATTGACCATGAGGTTTTGAAAACCCCTGCTTATGTATTTCTCAACCGACTGGTCAACTAGCATAAAAACCCCGGTTAAGAAATCATCCATTTCCTGTTCTCCGGCCAGAAACTGCTGAACCGGTAAATCCATTCCTGTGAGTTCTTTATACTCATCATATTTTCCGGGGTTGTGAATAGCTCTGCAATCGAAAACAAATCCCCCGCCATTCCCTGTCTCATCAACCGGAATACCCTTTTTGTATGAGAAACTTGTAATGCTTACGGTTAAAGCAGAAGTTTTCTCAGGGTTTACTTTTGGAGCCAATTTCTTAAGCTTTTCGGAATTTGAAACTTCCTTAAGCACCTTAATAAGGTTTGGAACTTCTACAGGAATTTCCACATTTTCTACAATCCACCTCAAATTTTCCATTGCATAAGGAATGCTAGCCAGAAAATGTTTCTTTTTTTCGTAGAAACCTCTAAAACCATAGGCTCCCATGGCTTGCATAATTCTAATAATTACATACCCGTAATAATGATTTCTGAATTGCTCTTTATCGAATTTTATGTACTTTTCGAGTTCATTTAGATAAAATTCAAGTAATTGATTTCTAATTATTTGAGGTATGTCAGCTTTTGCATCATATAGCAAGGAAGCAACATCATACTGCAAAGCTCCTTTTCGCCCTCCCTGATAGTCGATAAAATACGGCTCACCGTCTACCAGCATAATATTTCTAGACTGAAAATCTCTGTACAGAAAATAATTAGAATCGGCTTGCAATAGAAAATCTGCGAATTTGTGAAAATCATCTTCAAGCAATTGTTCGTCGAAAGGAATTTTTGCCAGTTTAAGAAAGTAATACTTAAAGTAGTTCATATCCCACATCATAGACTGACGATCGAAACTGTCTCTGGGATAGCATTTTGAATAATCGATATTCTTTCCTGCCACAATCTGAAATTCCGGCAGTTTTTCCAAAACTTTCTTATAAACCTCAATAATTTTAGAAGAAAATCCTTTCTCTTTCCTGGCTTCAGTTAAGAAAGAAAATAAAGTTAGGTCGCCTAAATCTTGTAGCAAGTAAATTTTTTTCTCTTTTTCAGTACCTAAAATTGCAGGAACATTAAGACCATGTTTAAGAAAAGTCTTGGTAAACGAGAAAAAAGCCTCATTTTCCTTAATGTCTTCATTATACACGCCCATAGAAGAGTCCTTCTCCCCAATTAACCGGAGATACTCCCTGTAAGAACCGGAAGGCGGAAGTGGCTGGATATGTTGAACTTGCCTTCCATGAACCTCGTAGTACAAATCTTTTAAATAGGTCTTTTTCAAAATTTCTGTAAAATAATTTCAAAGAAAAGAATTTTTTATTAGTTTTACCCTTAGTTAACAAAGAATTTCCTAATAATTACTAACAAATAAACTATTAACACATGAAAACAATCATTTTAAGTACAATGCTTATTTTTTTACTAGCTACCTCCTGCAAGAACGAGGATGGTAAAAAAACTGATTCAACAGACAAACCAAAAGAAAAAGTTGAGGCCTTTACAGTAGATTCTAAAGGTCTTGAAATTAATGACATCTATTTCTCACTTAATGATACCAAAAACAAGATTGAAGAAGCTGTGGCTCCGTTTGGGTCGAGGCTTTATGTTGTAATGAACGAGTTTAAGGGTTTTAAGGAAGTTGAAGGAAAATACAAGCTTGGCTCTAAAATAAGTCTTTATGATGGAGAAAAGTTGCTAAGGCAAACCGAAGATCTTTTTGCTAACGATGAAGGAATTAAGGTTGAAGATTTCTCTAATATTTATGCTTACATAGATATCTACTACCCTGTGGTTGAAGGAAAAGAATACAAATTTGTATCGGAATTATGGGACAAAAACTCTGAAAATAAAGCCTCTGTTGTAGGTATATTTACAGTAAAAGGAAAAGCTCCCGGCGATTTTGAGGTAAGTATAAACAATGCTTCTTATGCTGCAATTTTACTTAATAAAGGAGACGAAGTTGCTGTTGATAATGTTTATCACCCCGGAGAATTGATTAAACTTATTGTTGAAGGGTTTAGTGGTTTTGTGAACAATGGCGAGGGATATAGTTTTGTTGGTTCACATAATGTAACCGACGAACAGGGAAACATTATAGTTGATAATACCTCACAGGAAATTTCAATAGAAAAAATGGACAGACTTTTTAGTTCATTACCTGTTTATGAAGTGCCCAAATCTGCAACTATTATCTGGAATGTAAATTTTAAAGATAATAACAGCGATGCCGAGATAACAGTAAAAACAAAAATTAGATTGGAACCTTAGTTTGATGGTTTGATAGTTTGATTTTCAAATATAACAGCTAGTAGAATTTTTAAGAAATATTCTATAACAAAACTAGTTGCCAATAAAATTTTTTAGAAAAAATAAGAAAGATAAGAAAAATGAAAATTTTTCTTATCTTTGCCCTCCGGCAAGTCCCACACGATCAGCTCCCGCTGAATTCCCCCAGGACCGGAAGGTAGCAAGGGTAGGTGGTTGTAGCGGTGCGATGTGGGTCGCTTGCCACTTTTTACACCCCCCAGCCTTTTAGAATCTCACTTGCTTTTTGTTTCGCCAAATCAATATTCTGCTGCTTTTTACCGGAATCTGAAGTAGAAGCACTCACAACCTCAACATCCGAAAATCCCATAAAACTAAATTCTATTTCCGACAGAAGGCTAATTGTGTCCCAATCGGGATATTTGCCACTGTATTTCTTCTCTGAATACGATCCGCCGCTGGTAAATAAAACAAGAGCCTTTTTGTTTTTAAACAATCCTACCGGTCCGTTTGGTCCATATTCGAAAGCCACTCCTGCTTGCATAACTCCATCGAACCAAGTCTTAACTATTCCGGGCATTCCAAAATTATACATTGGATAAACCATTACTACTAAATCGGCTTCACTAACTTGATTTGCAAATAAATCCATTTTCTTTAAAGAGTCTTTTTGCGCCTGATTGAGCTCCTTTCCTTGATAATTTCTTGAATAATATGCCATTATGCTTTCATTATTAAAAAAATCAGGACTTGTTTCAAGTAGATTAAGGTGTTCTACTTCGGTATTTTTCAATTCTCCCAAAATATGGTCGAATAACTGTTTTGTATTTGAATAACTGCCACCGGGCAGGTAACTTACTATTAGTGTTTTCATTGCTTTAATTATTATAATTTGTAATTTATAACATTAACCAGCTTACTTTTGTTCATTGTAGTTAAATTTTTAGTATTGTCCGTTTAAAATATTTTGTATTTTTACAAAAACTTGATTTTATGAAAATTATTTCAATTCTGGCCCTTGTATTAGCTGTCTTTTCAGCCTTTTCTCAGACTTATGACGAAAAATTAGCATACGTTAGAAAACATTATGCCCTAATAGAAAAAAACCTTGAAAACTATTCTGAACGCGAATATATTTATCAGCCCGATTCAAACTATGCCCCGTATGCTTATTACAAGTTTTGGTATTACGAAGATGGTCATTTAGCTAAAGCTGAAAGAACTATGGGCGAAGAAGGTTATTATACGGAAGAAAGTTTTTATTATGCAGATGGTAAATTCATTTTTTACTTCGAACATTCAGAGGAACCTGTTTGGACAGAGGAGGGAGAAATGAATCATGACATATATGAATCAAGAGCATATTTCTATGATGAAATTATGTTTGAATATTTTACCAAAGAATTGAAATCGACCGAAAACAAAGATATTTCCGAAATAGCAAATCAAAAGTATAAATGGACAGAAACGGATCAATCAAATCTAATTGAAAGTGCAGCAGATGCGGTAGATTTTTCTTCAAAAGCTATTTTAAACAATAATTAATGTACATGGAAATTAGAACTAACGAGCAAATATTTGATTTTGTCCTAAAAATTGCCGAATACTATAAAATAGAAAACTGCAGCAATTATGACTTCTATTCAAGAAATGAATTAATAGAAAAGATTAAAGAAAAAAACGAAAATGCTGCAAAATATCTAAAAGAGTTCTTGTCCGAATCATCAATGTATCAGCTTATTAAACACGATATGGAAATGAAGATTAAAGCTCCGGAAATTTGGAATGAGCAAATAGAATATCGTAAGCGAAAAGTTGAATTACTGTTGCAAAATCTTTTAGAAGAAGTGCGTCTAAGTCAATGTTAACATACTCTACAGCTTTATTAATGTTTACAATCCGGAAAGTTCAATGTCGCCCGCACAAATCATCTTTACTCCATTAGGATAATGAACCTCTATCCGACTCTCAACTTTTTGTGAAATTTCTTCAGCCCGGGTATCGAGTTGTACAGGAATAAAATCGTTCGTCTGGGTTCCGCCTTATTCATGCTCTTTTAAATACTTTTTTCCCCAAAGCCCAAAGGTGCTTTTTACTATGCCCTGTTCGTTTAAAAATTTTGTGAGCCTTGCCGCTTGACTCCCATTACCGGATTATACCATACATCCCGGACTTCTTAAATTTCGTATTCTTTTTCATGCTGCAAAGCTACAGCAGATGTTCAGGATTTTATAGACGGGGTTGGTAGTAGGAATACATCTGACTTACTTTATTTTTGGTTTTTCTGTCATTGCCAACCTAAAACCAATCATACAACTAGATTTGTTTTCCGGGTAAATTGTTCTGGCACCTACCTGCAAATATGCCGGACCTTGTGCCCAGGAACCACCTTTTACAATTCTTGAATCTGGGAATTTCTCATTTACATAACTGTTATGCTCATATTCCTTTATCAGCTTATAATAATAATTTCTTCCTTTTTCGGTAGAAAGATCAAATTTTTCATAATCAACTTTTTTCTCATATAACCCGTCCAGGATATCAGTATGATTTTTTGATTCTTCTATTTTTTTCAACATTTCTTTTCTTTGTTCTTCAAAAAACATTGAATCAATAATGTATTTTGTAGTAGAATCCTCTACATAGCAATCCAGAACCCATTCGGCGACATTTCCTGACATATTGTAAAGTCCATAGTTATTTGGAGACAAAATACTAACCATTCCTGTGTGAAAATAATTATCACCCAAAGCGTATGGTTTATTTGATTTTCTCATTGAATTATCCTGAACAAAAGATTTGACCTCCATTCCGTTTTTATCTAGTATTTGTCCAAAATTGGCGTAGTAATTTCCTTTTTCATCGAAAAGATTATTTGTTTCCCAAGGGAAGAATCTCCTGTAGAAAAAACGCTCGTCAATATGATTACGGATAAAAGCCAGAGCTGCAAATTCCCATTCGGCTTCTGTAGGAAGTCTGAAATTTGGTAAAAGAATGGGATTAGATTCCTTTACTGCCATATCATAATCAATTTTTTCGGCTTTGCATATTTCCATATTTATCTTTTTTGTAAGCCAATTACAATAGGCAAGTGCTTGTTTATATGAAACTCCAACAACGGGATAATTATCAAATGCGGGATGCCAATAGTACATATTTGTCATTGGTTCATTATAGGCAAAAGAAAAGTCATTTTCCCAAGAAGCAGTATCAGGGTATATTTGGATTAAGATGCTATCGGTATTCGAAAAATATTGATAAACAGCCCTTTTTGTGTCGAACTCAATTCGTTTGCAATATCTCTCTGTAATTGGCAAGCACAGAGGCATAAGTTTTTCAATATTTTCTTCTGAGTTCAGTTCTTTTCTTTTTGACCAATCAAGTTGTTTTTTTTCCTTATTCTTATAAAATGACTCATCACTTTTTGCCAAGAAACTTAATTTAACAGAATCAATCACCCAATTTGTAAATTCTCGGTACTCCTTATTTGACACCTCGTATTTGGAAAGGTAGAATGAAGAAACGGTAACACGTATTGGAAAACTGCCAACAATAAGAGTACTGTCTTTTTCAGAGAATTCATTTATAGAGCAAGCCCACATCCTAAAAGTTCCACCCATAATAGCATTCATGTTTTGAAAAGTCTTTTTTGCTTCTTTGGGCAATGAAGGTTTTTTGAATTCAACATACTCAAAGCCCCCATAAAAAGGGTCGTTATAATTCCATCCTGTAGTATTTGTTTTTTTCTTATTACCCTTAAACTGGGCAAATGAGTTTGTAGTCAGGAATAAAAAAAAACTAATTAGTATGAATAAAAAAAAAGCTCTCATAATTATGTTTTAGATATAATGACAATATTAAGGTATAAGTTGCCTTGTAAAAAGTTTGTCGTTAATTCGTTTGTTGTTATTTCGTTACATCGATTTATTTGTCGTTTTTCCGTTGTCTTCTTTATAATTAGTCGTTTCCCAACCACAAACATCTAAACTACAAACGGTTAAACGTCCAAACGACAAACGTTGATAATCAATCTTTCCCAATTTCAATTCCATGTTCAGTAATTTATAAACCTCAAAAATATCTTTTCGTCTGCTTTTCTAAATTCAAAAACATATACACCGGGCAATAAATGTCGCAAATCGAATTGTTCCCTATTAATCAAACTCTCCTTTTCAATAATTACTTTTCCTGTAATATCCTTAACAGAAACCGAATAACCTTCAGTGTTTTCGGAATAAACAAGTCCATTACCCGGATTTGGAAAAATAGAAATAGAGTTTTTGTCTTTGATTGAAATTCCTTCACAAATTTCAACGGTTAATTCTGCTGTATCTATAGTAGCGCAGCCATAAGAGTTTGTCACAGTAACAATGTAGTTATAAATACCAACCTCAAGATTTACAACAAAACTTGCAAGTGTTGACTCATTATTCCATAAATACGAATATGTTCCGGGCTCAGTAGGAGTAGCATCGAGCAAAAAATCTTCGCCTTCACAAATTATTTGGTCGGGCAAATTTACGTCGGGAAAGCTATAAATAATCACTGAAAATGAGCAAGTTGCCATATTTCCTGTAACATCTGTTGCCAAAAATGAATTCACTGTTTCTCCAACAGGAAATTCGGAACCACTTGGAAGTCCTGCTGTTTGTACTAGTTCAACAGAGCAATTATCGTTAGCTGTAACTACATAATCAATAATATTTTCATCAGCACAAGCATAAATTGTTGATGGATAAGAAATTGTTGGGTCAGTAATGTCATTAACAATTAAATAGAAGGAATGCGTTCCAATATTTCCTGCATCATCGGTTGCTGTAATAGAAACATTTGTGGTTTCGCTTATAATTGTTCCCGGAGTAGGAGTTTGTACAATTAGGAGGTCATCATCGCAATTATCGTTTACAATAACCTGATTTGTATAATCCTCAACAGCAATCTGGCAGTTTTCAGGAGCATAAAATGTTTGATCTCCCGGACCGTTTATTGTGGGATTTGTGTTATCGTCGATGTAAGCATTAAAGGTAAAAGTTGTAAAATTTCCATCGTTGTCTATTGCATAAAGTGTAACAGAAGTTGTTCCTGTCATTGCTGTTCCAATTGTTGGAACCTGATTAACGGTAACACTAGCATCGCAGTTGTCTGTTGCTCCTATAAGGCTTCTAAAATCGGGAAGATTGGCATTGCAAAGAGCATTTGGAGTAACTCCCTGATCGCCGGGATTTGTTCCAGTTGGTGGTGTTTGGTCTGTTACATAAACGTTAAAAGTGCAGTCTGTGGAATTTCCACCAGCATCGCTTGCCGTTAATGTTACTGCTGTAGTAGTAGAAATAATAGTTCCTGCAGCAGGCGATTGCACCAGTGTTGGGTTTGCGTCGCAAAGATCGGAAACAACGGCAAGTCCGGTATAATCGGGAAGCACGAGTTCGCAGTTTTCGTTGGCTGCTTCGGTTTGGTTACCGGGGCATGAAAGACTTGGTGCTGCGGCATCGGCGGGAGTAACATTAAAGCTGCATTGCGACTGGTTTCCGTCGTCGTCAGTAGCCGTAATTGTTACCAAAGTTGTTGTTGATATTGCAGTTCCTGAAACAGGTGTTTGAGTAATTGTGAGAGAAGCATCGCAATTATCGGAAGCTGTTACCAGAGAAATGTAATTTCCTAGAACAGCATTGCAACCCACTGAGGCCGGTTCTGTTTGGTCTCCGGGACATGACAATATTGGGTTAGAATTGTCTTCTAAAATTAGTTGAAAATTGCAATTGGCTGTGTTTCCGTTGCCATCGGTTGCGGTTAGGGTAATGGTTGTATTAGAAGAAACTGTTGTTCCGGAGGGAGGCGATTGACTAACAACAGGCACAGAGCAATTGTCGGAGGCTGTTGCCAAGGAAGTAAAGTCGGGAACTATTGCCTGACACGATTCGTTTTTATCAATATATTGATTCCCGGGACAAGCAATTAAAGGATTTTGAGTATCTTCCAATAAAATAGATTTCACTAAAGAATATCCTCCCATATCGCCGGCAATTGAATGAAAAGCTCTAAGTCTGAAAAAATATTCTGTTCCCTGATTTAATCCGGAGACATATTCGTTTAAACTCGTTCCCATGTCTTTAAAAGGATCGTAACCGGAAACCCTGTTTTGAAAAGCAGCATCTTCGGCAACTTCCAGGTAATATTTTTCCCATATTCCGAAATTTGGAGCAGCCCACGAAAAAGTTATGGCATCGCAAGCACTAACAACAGGATTTACAGGATTTGGAACAACCATAGCGTAGGAAGGAATCCAATTTGAAGTACAATCGGGGGTAGATAAATCGAAATTTGTAAGAGTTCCTGTGTTCGAATTTCCTGAAAGGTCGGGCAAAGAAGTTGTGGAAGTATTTATTCCGCAAGGTGTTCCTTCATCGAAACGATAATAAGCCACAAGATTTGTAGCCGAAGCTGAAACAACATTATTAAATGAAGCAAGAATTTCTGAGGCAGGTTTATTTGTATTCCAAATTCTTACCTCATCAATTGTTCCATCGAATATTCTGGAAGCTGTTACATTGCTACCAATAAAGACGGAGTTATCTGCATCGGAGAAATGAGTTCCGGTTCCGGTAACATGCATGTCGTAATCTACTTCAACACCATTAATAAACAAACTAGTTTCCATAGTAGCACCGTTGTAGACAGCAGCCACATGCATCCATCTGTTTAATTCCACCGAGCCAATGGCAGATCTGGCGCGAGCAGGACTTGTAGCGTTGACAATAAACTCCAATTGTTGTTCGCCTCCTGTATTTTGCATGGAAAGCATCCAGTAACCTGTAACAACATCACGTTTTTGGATAATAATACCATTTTCGCCACCGCCAAATGAACGCGGGTTAATCCATGCCTCAACGGTAAAACTTGCAAGATCGTCGAGAACGGCATTACTTCCACAGTTTACAATGTCGTTAGTTCCGTCAAAATCCAGAGCATTACCGGGATGTTGAGCATAAGAAGCTGTAAAGCTTGCTATTAGTAGAAAAAGAAAAAAAGCTTTCATATTTTTATTAGTTAATTTAAAATAGTATCTTTAATAACAGTATCTTCCTCGAATTGTGCAGCATAGCAAGTAATTACCTCTTCTTCGGGTTTTTCCTTTTTTTCGGTTTTTGATTGTTCGTTATTGCTGCATGAGGAACTTAAGGTAGTAGAAACCAGCAGAGCCATTCCTATTTTCAGCCTATGTGATTTTAGAAAGTCATACGAAAAAATGTTAATGAATAAAAATTCAGTTTTTATAATTATTTTTCTTATTGAGGCTAAGTAATTATTTTTCATTTATGAATAGTTTTCAGAGTCTTAAAAAACAATTGGGATAAATATACAGTTTTTGAATTATTAATTTGCTATTGATAGATAAAAATATTCTTTACAGTCCTTAGATCTAAATATTGGTTGGACTAAAATATTATTTATAAGGCACTTACAACTTCAATAGCGTTTTTTGTGCGCTAGGGCTTTTATCGGTGCTTTGGCCTATTTGTTAATAACGATTTTTTTACTTTTTATCAATTTGCCATCAACAGTTATTATACTAAGAAAATATATGCCAGCATTTAAGTCGTTTATATTTAAAGTATAACTTGAATTATTAATTGTATTTAATACTTTGAATAGTTTTCCGGTTGAATCGAAAATTTTAAATTCAGCAATTGCTATATTTGATACAATGTGCAAATAATCTGAAGCAGGAATTGGGAAAATTTGAATGTCTGCAACAAACCTATTATCAACATCTTGTAATATGTCTAGTGATAATTCTGCGACAAAAATATCGTTTTGGCCTGTTGCGAAAAATAATTCATTATCGAAATATGCAGAATCTCTAATATATCCTGTAACCAACAATTTATTGTTTTCGAGAACGAAAAGTCCAATTCCCGCATCGTTTCTGTTGCCATTTATTGTCTTTATCCAGTTTTCGTTTCCATTTTCATCAAGTTTCAAAACAAAAGCGTTGGAATAAGTATTACCTCCAACAATTGTATCGCCAAAAATAAAATCCATCATGTATCTACCTGTAAGATAAATGTTTCCGTCAGAATCAAGTCCCGAGGAAATTCCTGCCTCATCAAAGCTATTGCCATAAGTTTTTATCCAAACAAAATCACCAAGATTATTGTATTTTACTATAAAAACATCTTCAAAACCTTGAGATTCAAGCATTGTTGAGCCAAATTCAATTACACCGGAATAGTAGCCTGAAATAATAATATTGCCATTATAATCTATATTAATAGTGTTTGGCTCATCGTTTTGTGCACTACCGGAGGAATTAGACCAAATAATATTTCCGATTTCATCTAGTTTTGCAGTAAAAATATCCTTAAGACCTACTGAGTTCATTTGTCCGTTTCCAAAATCAATATTAGTATTAAACCAACCTGTAATAAAGATGTTGTTATTTTCGTCAATCTCCAATGAATTAATGGATTCCATTCCGGAATTACCATAGGTTTTAACAAATAATTCCTCTCCATTTTTTGAGAATGCTGCTAAAATAATATCGTTAATTCCATTAGAATAATAAGTGCCGAAATACATAAAAGCGGAGTTGTAGTAAGAGCCACCAATTATTACCTCATCATTTTCATTAATTTTCAAATCTTTAGCAATAAAAGCTCCATCGCCCATAAGACCTTTAATCCAGATTAATTCACCTAAAGGGCTAAGTTTTAATATAAAGCTATATTCGGCACAGCCACAGGAAAGAACAGTTGTATCGAAAGCGTAGAGAACAGGACTATGAAATGTTCCCAGGAAGTAGTAATTACCTTCGGAGTCCATATCAATACTTGTTGCTAAATCACCGGTTGTTCCGCCAATAGAATTAATCCATAAAACATTTCCCAAACTATCGAATTTGGCAAAAAATGCATCGTTGTTACCTTTAGAAATTAATGTATTATCGAAAACAGATAAAGTGTCTGTAAAACTTCCACAAACTAAATAATTTCTATTTTCAACAATTTTAATTTCGTAGCCTTCGTCATCGAAGCCTGAGCCAAAAACTTCAACATTTTTGAAAGATGGATTTTGAGCAATAACAAAACTTGTTATAGCAGCACAGATTAATAGTGATAATAATTTCATTTCTTTAGATTTATTTATAAATAATTGGCCATCATGCTAATTAAGTCTTTTGAATTAATAGGTTTGGCCAAATAATCAGAAAAACCATAATCTAGAATTTTTTCTTTTTCTTCAATCATGGCATAGGCTGTTTGTGCTATTATAGGAGTTTTGTTATTTATTCTTCTAATTTTATCGAAAGCCTCATATCCATTCATTTCGGGCATTTGAATGTCCATTAAGACAATATCGGGGTTAATATTCTTAAAAATATTTAAAGCTTCTATACCGTTTTTAGCTCTATAGATTTTGATTTTTGTTTTTGCCAGAACTTCAGAAAGAAATCTAAAATTAGCGTCAATATCTTCTGCAATTAGCACCTTTTTATTATCCCAATTAAAAAATATTTTTGGGAGGTTAATTTGCTCATCTAAAATTATTTGTGCATCAATTTCATCCTTTTCTATAGGTAAGGTAAATGAAAAAACAGAGCCCTTGTTAAGTTCTGAAATAAGATTAATACTTCCTCCCATCATTTCAATCAGACTTTTGCTTATAGCGAGTCCAAGGCCTGTTCCTGTTAAATTGTTTGTATTGGGGGATTCAAATTGTCGGAATCTTTCAAAAACAAGAGATTGTTGTTCGGGTCCAATTCCAATTCCACTATCTTTTACATAGAAGTAAACAGAATTTGAATAAACTTTATATCCAAATTCCACAAATCCCTCTTTTGTAAATTTATACGCATTATTTAGCAGATTAGACAAAACTTGTTGTAATCGAAGTTTATCAGAAAAGAGAACAAAATCTTCACTATTTTCATTTGCCAAAATTAGTTTAATTGGTTTTCTATAGGTTTTATTGTTTTGTGCAGTAAAAGTTTCTTCCAGTTTCTGCATTAAAGTATTAATTTTGAACCTTGTTTTTTTAATTTTTAGTTGCCCGGCTTCAATTTTTGCAATATCAATAATATCTTCAATAAGCCTCATAAGTAAATCGCTACTACTATTAATAAGGCGAATAAAATCAGCTTTTTGTTCTTCTTCTAAATCGGGCTCAGACAATAAATCTGCAAACCCAACAATTGAGTTCATTGGCGAACGTATTTCGTGGCTCATATTTGCAAGAAAAGCAGATTTAAGTTGATCCGATTCCACAGCCTTCTTTCTTGCTAATTCAAGCTCCCGGGTTCGTTGTTCAACAATTTTTTCAAGGTTTTCTTTATGATTGCTTAGTTCTTTAACGTAAGTTTGATTATCCTCGAGCATTTGTTTTAAATCGGAGTGCACCATTTTAACAGCGTTATGAACCTCATAAAACGGGTCGTTTTCAAACACTTCCAATTCTTGCCATTCAAAGCTTTTATCCCAACTCATTCTTCCAACAGTTTCGAAAAGCACTGCTGCATTTTGTTTATATTTTTCTTTCAGTAAAATATTTTCGTCAATTAATTGCTCTATTAGCGATGTTTTTTCTTCCTCATTTGGGGGAATTGAAATATTAGAATAATCTGAATCGAAGAGATTTTTGTTTGCTTCATAGCTTTCCCATTCTCCACCCTCTTTGTGTTTAATAATTCTTAAAAAAGAGGATTCTAGGTCTTCATTTAATTTAATTTTTTTCGACTTTGGATACATAGAAAGCCCGAATCTTACAATTGTTCGCATTATTCTGTTTGAACTAATAAATATTGCCAAATGCATATTGCCAATATTTTTTTTCATCCAATCAACAAAAAACCTTCTAGCCTTAACATCAGCACCGGTCATAAAGGAGTAAAGCTGAATTCTGTAATATTTTTTTCCTTGGGAGATTTGAGTATTAACAAAATCATCGAAAAGTTTGGAAAATTTTTCAGCATCATCTTCGTTTGCAAATCCTCTGGGTACAATTAGAAAAATATCGGGGGCAATAAACCAGGTTTCAACTGTATAATTTCCTGAATCTGAGGAATAAAAAAAGTTTCCTGCAGAAAAAAGATTAGAATTTTGTAAAGCACTTTTTAACTCTTCCTCGAATGCTTTTATTTCCTTTTTTATTTCTTTTGCAATTAACTCTCTGACTTTTTCAAGTCCTTTCTGTTCATTATTAACAAGATAATACTGTTTAAAGGGCAATAAAGCTTTTGTAATTTTAATTGCTGTTGAGGTGAAAAAATTCATTCCATGAACAATAAGACCCCCAAAATTTTCTATTGTCATAAACTCCAAAAACAGCTTACGAGCATCAGAGGTAACAGTTTTCAAATCTTTGGTATCAACAATAAAATAAACTTTTCCGTCGTATCCTTTTTCTTTTATCCTTTTTAGAATTAATTCACCAACCGCATTATGTCTAAGAGCATCTTCATAGTAAGGAATTCCTTTCATTATCGTTCTAAAGACAGGTCCTTCAATATGTTCAGAAACAATAGAATAATTACCTTTGGGGCTAAAATATGCAATTTCTTCTTTGTTTAATTCAAGAAAATCTAAGTTAATTTGTCGGGCATCAATCATTTGAATAAAATGCATTATTAATTATCAAAGGTAAATAAATTGAACTTAAAATTGTTTTGTTTTTATTTTTTTTGTGCTATTTCAATTTTTTTGTGTTTTGCAGAAACAAATAAAAGCAGTACTTTAGTTTGCTGAAAAATTTTAACTTAAAGGTTTATTTATGAATGTTTTACTATTAGGTTCGGGCGGCAGGGAACATGCACTTGCCTGGAAATTATCCAAATCGAGTAAAATTGTTAAACTATATGTTGGTCCGGGAAATGCCGGAACAAAAGAAATTGCCGAAAATGTTGCAATAAACCCAATGAATTTTAGGGAGGTTGGACTATTTTGTTTGGAAAATAATGTTAATATTTTGGTTGTTGGTCCTGAGGCTCCACTTGTTGAAGGTATCAGCGATTATTTTTCTAATAACCCCGATCTTAAGAATATTATAGTAATTGGTCCTGGTAAAAAAGGGGCATTACTTGAGGGAAGTAAAGATTTTGCTAAGGGTTTTATGAGTGTTTATGGTATTCCAACAGCGGGATACTTTACAGCTTGTAAAGCAACAATAGATAAAGCAATAGAGTTTGTTGAAAAACAAACCCCTCCCTATGTTCTTAAAGCTGACGGACTTGCGGCAGGAAAAGGAGTTCTTATAATTGATAATAAAGATGAAGCAATATTATCATTAAAAGAAATGTTGAATGGGAAATTTGGAGAAGCCAGTGCAAGAGTTGTTATTGAGGAATTTCTATCAGGAATAGAATTATCTGTTTTTGTTTTAACTAATGGAAATGAATACGTTATATTTCCTGAAGCTAAAGATTACAAACGAATTGGAGAACAAGATACAGGGCTTAATACAGGAGGAATGGGAGCAATTTCACCGGTGTCGTTTGCAGACAAAGAATTTATGGATAAAGTTGAAAATAAGATAATTTTGCCAACCATTAATGGTCTTAATAAGGAAGGGATTCCCTATTTAGGTTTTATCTTTTTTGGATTAATAAAAGTTGGAAACGAACCTTATGTAATTGAATACAATGTTCGTATGGGCGACCCTGAAACAGAAGTTGTTATTCCAAGATTAAAAAACGATTTGCTTGATTTGTTTATTGCTGCAAAAGAAAACAAGTTATCTGAAATTGATATTAAATTTGAAGATGATTTTGCAGCAACTGTTATGTTGGTTTCCGGTGGCTATCCCGGCAATTATGAAAAAGGTAAGGAAATTACAGGATTAGAAAATAATAAGGATGGTAAAATTTTTCATGCCGGAACAAAGATTCATAATGGAAAAGTTGTAACAGAAGGTGGGCGGGTAATAGCTGTTACCTGTTTAGGAAAAACAAAGGATATTGCTGTGTCAAAATCACTAGAAATTGCAGAAAAAGTAAGCTTTGAAAAAAAATACTTTAGAAAAGATATTGGATTTGATTTGTAAACAACATGTTATTAGGAATTTTAAAAAAAAATGACCCTTATGTATTAATATTGATACCAATTATTGGTGCGGTATTGTTGTTTGATTCTTACGACATTCATTTGGTTATTGACTCCGGACATTTTTCCCCATTATTTTCTGAATTATCGTGGTTATTGTTGGGGAAAATTCATTTCTCATTTTATATTACTTTGGCTTTAGTTGTTTTATATTCAGCATATTTAATTAGGCTTAACAGCCAGAATATTATTTACGAAACAAGGTCTTATTTAGAAGGGGTAATTTTCGTATTATTAATTTTTGGAACTTTATCCACAAAAATGCTTTCTCCTGCAATTTTAGGTTCTATTTTTCTTTTATTTTCTCTTAACTCTCTTTTTAAAATTGAAAAAGGAACAGATTTATCAGCAGTCTTTAATTCGGGGTTCTATTTGAGTTTAGGTAGTTTGTTCTTCTTCGATTTAATATTCTATTTTCCATTTCTTTGGATTTCTCTGGGTGTTATTAAATCTGTGTCATTTAGAGAATTACTGGTTTCTATTTTAGGATTTATTACTCCTATTTTTGTTATGGGAATAATATATTTTATTAACGACGATTTAATATATATTGCCAAAAATATAGAAAATAATTTCATTTTTAATTATAGATTACCTGATTTAAAAATTACTGAATATTTATATTTTGGGTGGGTTTTATTGCTACTATTTTTTAGTTTAGTTAAATCTGCATCTGTTAACCAAGCAAAAAAGATAAGGGTTAGAAAAATGTTTTTTATTTTTAACATTTTTGCTCTTCTTGCTATTTCTTTGCTTTTCGCAACAGGATTCGATATAAATCATTGGATTACGGCAACTTTTTTTATGGCTATTATTTTTACCAGATATTTTTTACAAATGAAGTCTCTTTTCTGGAGCGAAATTTTATTTTTCCTACTTGTATTATCAACGGTAGCGCAATTTGTTAAAATTGAATTATAGTAGCCTACTTAGGATATTCAATACGAGCGTGATAAATATTCTTGAGTTTTCGTTTTAAAATTTCCTTTGCAATAGAAATATCTCTAAAAGTAATGTTAGCTTCTTCAAACTGCCTTTCGTTAAACTGATAATCGATAATTCCATTTACCAGATTTTCAATAGTTTCATCGTTTATTGTTTTTAGACTTCTGGAAGCAGCTTCAATCGAATCAGCCATCATTAATACGGCAGTTTCTCTTGAGTATGGTTTTGGTCCGGGATAAGTAAATTTCTTAATATCTACTTCAGCCTCAGGATAATTTTTTACATAGTTTTTGTAAAAGAACTGAACTACAGATGTTCCATGATGAGTTCTAATAAAATCTATTATTAGATTAGGTAAATTATGTTTCTGTGCTATTTCAATACCTTTGGTAACATGCGAAATTATTATTTCAGCAGATTTATCGAACTCCAAATTATCGTGAGGATTATTTCCATGCGATTGGTTTTCAATAAAATACATTGGCATATCCATTTTTCCAATATCATGATAAAGAGCGCCTGTTCTAACTAATAGCGGATTCCCTCCAATATTGTAAATTACTTCCTCGGCCATATTAGCTACTTGCATTGAGTGCTGAAAAGTTCCGGGAGCTTTTTCGGCGAGTTTTCTAAGCAACTTTGAATTTGTATCTGAAAGCTCCATAAGAGTAACATCAGATAAAAAGCCAAAAACTTTTTCGAAAATATAAATTAGTGGGTATGACGCCAAAACAAGAAGCCCGTTAAGCCCAAAAGATCCCATTCGAGTCCATTCAATCTTATCCAATTCACCGACTTTAATAATAGAAAATGCAAAATCTAACGAGGCATAAGCCAGAATAATTAGTGTTACCGAATAAAAAATTTGCACTCTTTTTCTAATATTTGCCAAACTAAAAATTGCAACAATACCGGCAAAAATTTGCATAAAAACAAATTCGAAGGGGTTATTTAATGGCGAAACAACTCCTAATAGAAGAATAACAACCAGGTGAATAAATAAAGCAAGTCGCGAATCATAGAAAGTCCTTATTATTATTGGCAAAATTGCGAAAGGAATAAGGTACATGTTTGAAATATTAAGGTTAATCAACATGCTGCCTGCCAAAAGAAAAATAAAGGCTAAAAATAAGATAAATGAGGTTTTAAGTATATTTTCCAAAATATCTTTCCTAAAACTATAAAGAAAAATGAATATTACCAGAAAGGAAAAAAGAACTAAAATAAGCTGACCGGTTTTTATTAAGCCAAAATCCTGATCTTTTAATAGTCTGTCTTCCGATTCCTTTCTAAACGACTGCAAAATTTTGTACTTACCGTTGTCAATAATATCGCCCTTTCTTATTATTTCCTCGTTTCTTTGAACCAATCCGGTTGTTAAGGAAATTGCCGACAGCATACTTTTCTCCATATCTTCGGTAAGAATAGGATTGTACACAATATTGGGACTAAGAAACCTTTTAATGTCTAACGATTCGAAAAATTTATAATATATTTCTTCTTCATAAGTGCTGGCAAATTCTTTTTTGTTAGAAATCTCTTTTTTAATAAAATTTTCGGCCGATAAAAGTGTATAAACCTCTTCTAGATCATATTCTTCGGCAAACTTTCCCTTTACCATAAAAAAGGAATAATCTTCTACTTTAGCTTTTGCGCTTTCAGGAAGTTTAATTATCCCTCTTTCGTAAACCTTTTCAAGCATATTTAAACAAAATGCCTGATAATCGTTTTTTAGAAGTGAAAAATCGTTTTCAGTATCTTCTTTTTTTGGTTTAAAAATGTTTTCAAGCGAGTCGCTTCTATAGTATTTATTTATGTGATGAGTCCAAACCTTTTCGAAAACCTTTGAAAACTGCTCTTTCTTAATGTCTACAATTGTTTCATCGAAATCGTAATATGGCAAACATTCCTTTTTAACACTATCTCTTTCGTGATTGAGTTCTGACTGTGTTTTATAAACCGAAAAATCGAAAGGAGCATACAGAGTTTCATGAGTCCATGGGCGACCCTCATCGAATTCCCATTTAAATTTTGCTTGCCCCGGAAACAGCCACAATACCAAAAAACTACAAAACAGAAAGAGTAAAACGGCCAGCCCCATTCTGTAATTTACTTTAATCCAACGAAATAACTTGTTCATTAATTCCTTCTTTAATTGTTAATAGCTTTTTTATATCTATTATTTTTTCTTATTTTACCTTTGTTTTTCTTTCATACTTTTGTAAAAGTATGTAAAAGAATTAAAACATGTTTAAAAAAATTTTTCTTTTTTCATGAAATACGGAATCGCAAAAATAAGCATAATTCCCATAAGAAAGGAATCTGCCGAACAAAGTGAAATGGTTAGTCAGTTGCTTTTTGGCGATTTGTTTACCATAAGCTACGAAAACGAAAAATGGTGCAAAATTCAAACCCAATACGATGAATATGTTGGTTGGATAGACCGAAAAATGTGTCATTATCTTTCCGAAGACAATTATAATATGCTTGTTAAAGCTAAGAAATCGCATGTAATAAGCACCTCAGCAAGTTTGATTAGACAAAGCGACGGAATAAATATAAATGTTGTTGCGGGATCGTGTTTTTTCGATTACGATAAGAAAAGCAACAGCTTTAAAATTGAGGAAGAATCTTATGTTTTTTCCGGAAAAATTGCAAAAAAACCTGAAGACATAAACATTTCAATTGTTGAAACAGCAAAGTCGTTTTTAGAAACCCCATATTTATGGGGAGGCAAAAATCCTTTTGGGATTGATTGTTCGGGACTTACACAAATTGTTTATAAAATTAACGGGGTTTTTCTTCCCAGAGACGCCTCTAAACAAGTAGAATTGGGAAGAACTTTAAATTTTTTGAATGAGGCAAAACCCGGCGATTTGGCATTTTTCGATAACGATGAGGGAATAATAACCCATGTAGGAATTTTACTTGGAAGCAACAAAATTATTCATGCTTCGGGAATTGTTAGAATTGATGTTATAGATCATCAAGGTATTTTTAATTTAAGTACCAAAAGATACTCACATAAATTAAGGTTGCTTAAATCTATAGTCTAGTTAAGCCAAACATTTGTAATAATGATAAAAAAATCGATAAGTAGTTTTATTCTTTACGACCTAATGGGTTGGAAACCTTCAGGGAAAGTTCCCGAAGACGTAAAGAAAGTGGTGGTAATTACAGCACCTCACACAAGCATGATGGACTTTATTATTGGCTTTTTGTTTTTTAATTCACAAAACAGAAAAGCCTATTTTGCCATAAGAAAGGAGTTTTTCTTTTTTCCATTGGGATTTTTGCTTAAAGCAATGGGTGCCATACCGGTATCAAGAGGAAAAACAGCTCTAATTGATAAAATGGTTGAAGAATTTAACAAACGGGATTCTATGATTCTTAACATTACACCCGAAGGAACTCGTAAGCTTACTAAAAACTGGAAAAAAGGATTTCATTACATTGCAACAAAAGCTCAGGTTCCTGTTGCTTTGGGTTTTTTCGATTACAAAAACAAAATATGTGGAATAATGGACCCTCCATTATTCCCACTTAGTGATAATGCCGCGGAAGATTTGGTAAAAATTAAGAAAATGTACGATTTTACATCAGCCCGACATCCCGAAAAATTCACTAATAAATGATTTGTCGTTTACTATTATTCAAAGTTCAATTATTTGGGAATCGGTTGAAGAGCAGATAAATGACGACACAAGGTTTACTGCAAATAACCGGCATTTCGATTATTCAGGAGATTCCTCACTCCACTTCGTTTCGTTCAGAATGACATGGTCTGCATGGGGCATGCTGTCATTCCGCGTGAAGCAGCCGTAGGCTGCGGAACTAGGAATCTAAAACTTGTAAGAAGCCAAATGTCAAAGGTGAGCATTTCTAAAATAAAAAATGTAATTACACTTATGATTATGTATTTTTGTTAACCATGGGTTGAAACCCATGGCTATGGTTGGGAAACCTCTTCGAGGTTGGGGATAATGCAAAATTGCAAATAACCAATCCATAAAAAATCCATTTCCACATATCTGCAAAGCAGATTCCCAGTCATAGCCCTAGGTTTTAACCTACGGAAATAAAAAAAATTATTATCTTTATAGTCTCTAAACAAACGAAATTACGAATCGAACTCAAATGACTGTTAATTACAAGAATAACGAAATATTCGTGAAGACGAGTAGGTTTGGGTTTAGTGGGCAGGAGATGGATAATGAGATTACAGGCCAAACCGGAAGCCACTCATTCTTTAAGTATAGGATATCTGATAATAAGATTGGTAGGTTCTTTGCGATTGATTCGTTGACGGCTGAGTATCCGGGAATGAGTCCATATGTTTTTGTTCCTATCCTTTGCTCTATACAGATAAACATATCATTATTAATCAGAATAGAGGAATTGATAGCAGTCTATTCTTGCAATACGAGAAAATAAGAGATTCCTTGTTAAATTGTAATCCTTCTTTTCTTAGTACTAAAGATTCCATAACTTTTAATAATATTTTTACCTTTTTCAAAAATGGGCCATATTATTATATAAATGCCCGTGTTTTATATCCATCCTATTAACACCGTATATCGGTGCACACCCCACAACAATCCCCTACCAACCCCCACCAAATCCGTTAACCAATTAAGGGAAAGGAGAAGGAAAAAAGCGAACAAATAAATAACAACCCTATCAGTACTTTTAAAAAAGTCGGCATTAAAAAATTCTTAAAAATTATGGTTTGTTCTATTATCAAAAAAAGCAATAATTTCAATATTACCTTTCGAAAATTGATAAATTAAGGATGTCTGAGGGGTAATTACACACCTCCTTATTCTTCTTTGTTTGCGGGATGGCGGACAAAGGTTTTTTTGGGTTTTAAGAAGATTAACAAGGCTTTCAACCTTCAGCTTAAAAGCTTCCGCCTCTTTGCTTGTCCAGGTCTTCAGAATAAATGACAAAGTTTCTAAATAAGTGAATTCGGCAACAGGAGACCAAACAATAATGTTTTCTTTTGTCATAAATTATCTTCCAATCAGTTTGGCTGCTTTCTTCTTTACTTCAATATTAGGTATTCCTTTGCCTTCCTTTAGTTCAATTAATCCTTGTTTTATTGTTCTTTCTTCGCTTTCAGTAATAGAATCCCACCAATCAACCTTTCTGCTTCTTAATACAGAAAAATATGATTGCACCTTTTCAAGAATATCAACATCCTCAGTTTCAACAACCAATCTGTGCAAATAGCTTTTTAATTCTGCGGTAGTCATGTAATTATTTATTTATATAATCAAAGTAATAATATTCCGGATTGAATATTTTTTATTTGTAATAATTACAAAGTTAAGTAATTTACAATACAAGACAAAATACCACCAAAAATTAAAAAAGCATTAATAAATAAGAAACATTTTTGGGTTTTCCAATAGAAAAACTCCGAAGGCAAAGAACCTTCCTTCGCTTATCAGCTATGCCAGGCGAGGCAAAAAAAACAAGAAAAACCGGCATTTCGATTGTTCAGGAAATTCCGCTTGGAGCAGCCGTAGGCTGCGGAACTAGGAATCTAAAACTTGTATGAAGCCAAATGTCAAACGTGGGCATTTCAAAATAAAAAATGTAATTACACTTATGATTATGTATTTTTGTTAACCAAGGGTTGAAACCCATGGCTATTATTCCTTTCGGTCATGAGATCGCTCCGCTAAGTTCTTGGGAAACCTCTTCGAGGTTGGGGATAATGTAAAATTGCAAAAAACAATCCATTAATAATCCATTTCCACATATCTGCGAAGCAGATTCCCAGTCATAGCCCTAGGTTTTAACCTACGGAAATAAAATAAATTATTATCTTTATAGTCTCTAAACAAACGAAATGACGAATCGAACTCAAACAGCTGTTAATTACAAGAATAACGAAAAACTCGCAGGAACGAATAACTTGTCGTTTACCATTATTCAAAGCTCAATTATTTGGGAATCGGTTGAGGAAAACTTAATTGAGTTTGAAAAGAAAATTCTGCAATCGCCTGCAAATTCTGAAATAATAATTCTGCCCGAAATGTTTTCCACAGGTTTTTCCATGCGAACCAAAGAGCTTGCAGAGGATTATAATGGCAAAACAGTAAACTGGCTTAAAAAAATGGCCTCCGAAAACAAAAAGACCATTGTTGGATCAATTATTAATAAGGAGAATGGTCAATTTACCAACCGATTGTTATGGGTTAATCCGGAAGGAAATATTAAATATTACGATAAAAGGCATTTGTTCCGTATGGGCAATGAGCATAATTTCTATGCACAAGGCGAAAAGCAATTAATTGTTGACCACGGCAAATGGCGAATTATGCCTCTTATTTGTTACGATCTTAGATTTCCGGTATGGAGCAGAAACCGAAATAATTACGACCTTCTAATTTATATTGCCAATTGGCCTGAACCACGCAGGGAAGTTTGGAAAACATTGCTAAAAGCCAGAGCAATTGAAAATCAGGCATGGGTAATTGGCGTTAACAGAATTGGCTCCGACGGAATGAACTTAAATTATTCGGGAGACTCTATGGTGGTTGATTTTAAAGGCATTGAAATAAGTAATATTCCAGCCAATGAAGATTATATATATTCTTCTGAAATATCTTTGTCTGAACTAAGAGAATTTAGAAAAAAATTTCCTGCCTATTTAGATGCTGATAATTTTGATTTGCATTATGACTAAAAAAAAGGACGACCGAAGCCGTCCATTTTTCTTTATAAATAAATTATTAATCTAAAATTACTCTTACAGTTTTATAAAATCTTTCAGAGATTAGTTCAAAGAAATAAAGTCCTTTTTCGCAATTCTGCATATCAATTTCTGTTAGAGAATCCTTAACTTCAATTTGCTTAACCACTCTTCCAGTAATATCAACCACTCTAATCTCATTTAGGTTAACATTTTCTGTAGCAACGTAAACCATTCCTCCGGTAGGATTAGGGAATATTTTGTACATAGGAATATTGTTTTCATCAACATCAGTAGAATAGGTTATTGTAACATTAGAAGTACCCGTACAACCATAAGAGTCGGTAACAGTAACCGTATAATTACCGGAGCATAAGTTTGTTGCAGGGTTTGAAGTCTGTCCGTTGCTCCATGTATAAGAATATGCCGGAGTTCCACCGCTTACGCTTACGTTTGCACTTCCGTTGCAGGCTCCCGAAGAAGTTTCGTTGGTTGGAGTAACAGTTGCAGTAGGATTAGAACGAACTGTAATATAAGATGTTTTTGTTTCTGTAATACTTCCTGCAGAATTTGTTGCAACTAAACTTACATTATAAGTTCCCGGAGTTGAATAGCTAACTGTTGGATTTGTTGAAGTACTTGTTGAAGGTGTACCTCCTGTAAATGTCCATGAATAGCTTGTTGCTCCCGAAGACAAATTAGTGAAACTTACTGAATTACCTGCACAAACTGAAGTAACATTTGCTGAGAAATTAGCTGTTGGCATTGCAACACCGGAAGTTGTAATTACTTCAATATCATCAATAAAGAACATAAACATATCTGTGGAAACATGCTGAATTGCCACATAAATATCTTGTCCGTTATAAGCAGAAAGGTCATAAGTTTTTTGTGTCCATGTTGCAGGAGCTTCCTGATTGCTGGCTATTGCAGTAAACGAACCCATGCTGCTGTTAGTAGTAGATACCAATACATTAAATGTCTCATTACCCCATGAGCCGGGTTTTGGAGAAAGAACCCAAAATTTTAGAGACGATGCAGTTCCTAAAGTAAGTTGTTCGGAGATTAACCAATTGTCGGCCTGAGTAGCATCTGCAGGGCAAATTGCCATTCCACATCTTACGCCACCATGAGCACTTGCAAGAGAAAAACCTGCATCGGAAGGGTTAAATGCCATATAGCCAAAAGTTGTTCCCTCGCCGGTAAAATCGCAATCGGAACTCTGGTAAGTAGCTGCCGCATTATTAGCAATTACAGTCCAAGGAGCAAAATTTGAAGAATAATCTGTGCAAGCCTCAAAATCAAGACTAAATCCATCGGGACCTTCAATTACAGTAATATAACCGGTTTTTGTTTCAGTATCGGAACCTTGTGCATTTGTTGCAATTAATTGAACCGTGTAAGTTCCGGCTGCATTATAAACAATATTTGTTGGATTTTGCAATGTTGATGAAGAAGGCGTTCCACCTGTAAATGTCCATGCCCATGAAGTCGGCACATTAGCCGAAAT
Organism: Bacteroidales bacterium; assembly: GCA_016936815.1. Classification (GTDB taxonomy): domain Bacteria; phylum Bacteroidota; class Bacteroidia; order Bacteroidales; family GWF2-38-335; genus GWF2-38-335. Next base: position 38,128 of record JAFGXD010000047.1, on the reverse strand, counting down.
ATCGGTGAAGTTTACAGAACCACCAACTGTTATATTGGTTGAAGAGGCAGTAAAATTAGCAACCGGAGCGGCAGGGATTCCTGTTCCCGGAGTAATATTTTCGTTAATATATGGAGCTCTGTTTTGTTTTGTTCCAACAATAGTAACTGAACTACTACCTAAAGCGGTAAAAGCAAGGTTTACACTAGTTCCCGAACCCGACCATTTTGCATCTAACAAAACACCATTTTGGGAAATAGCAACATAAGTATAGGCTTCTGTGTTAACAGTTAAAGAAGTGGCTCCGGCATCTGGAGTTGTAAATGTTAAAGAAAGGGCAGTAGGAGTATGCATATAAGGCATTATTGATGGATCACCAACGCAATGGTATATTTCCCAATAATATTTTTTGTATCCTGAAGTACTGGATTGAACAGCAGTATTTCCTTTAAAATTCATCTGACTTCCAGTAAAATACCAGTTTGAAAAAGCTTCTCCATTTTCGTGATAAAGTGCATCATACATTCCAATTCCGGTATTTGCATAAGTATGTGATGCAAAGTTTGTTGCGTTAACAGTTAAGGTAGTTAATCCAATTCCCCAATAAACATCCTCGTACCAATAAGAAGAGTTTGAAGTTCCAATATACCCAATTGCACCCTCGTTGGCAGCATAAAGCAACATTTCTCCAAAAGCATCGCTCTGGTCGAATTGGAAACTAAGGCAACAGTTACCAATCATAAACGGATATTTATTTAAGTTGTTGAAATTGGCAATATCGGCTCTGCTAACATTTGGGTCGGCCCAACCATCGTGGTCGCAATGAGCAGTATAATTAGCAAATCCAAGACCTTGAGTGATTTTCGATTTAATATCGGCAGCAGCACCTGTAGAGTTAGAACTCATAACAAAATATGGACCAGTAGAATGGTTATAGTAATATGCATAAATATTCGACAAATCATGAGAAGTGTTAAAATAATTATTTATTCCATATAAAATTGTTGCATCACCGTGAGAATGAGCATAAGAAACGTCGCAACCGGCAATAAGCATAGCTTTGTCGAGGTGAGCTCCATCTGTATATTCATATTTTTCGTAGGGAACAATTTTATTTAATGCATTTGCTAATTCCGTTGTGCTGTTGGCTGAAATTCTTCCAAGATATAAATCTGGAATATTATCGGAGGTGCCATCATAACAACCAAAATAAACATCAGTAATATGAGAAGAACCACCCGAGCCTGTATTTGTTGAGGCAAAAGCAGGAATGCTATATGTTCCGCTATGGTCTCCAATTATTAAGACATAAAGGGGAGCAGGATCGGAGGTGCTACCGGCATCGTATAATCCTTCTAAATAGGCTTTTATTGCTGTGTTTGTTGTTCCAATTATATCGGTATAAGCTTCAATTACATTATATCCCGAAATTGTTTTCCATTCAACAAAAGGTTGTAATGTGGTTTCAAATGCTCTGTTGGCAACAATTACATATTTTATTGGTTTTGTAAAATTGCTGAATCCATCTTTTGCAGTTGGTGCTTTATAATTTAGAAGCAAATCGTATGATGGTTCAAATTCAGGAGAATAGTATTTGCTTTTCATAGCATCGGTAAGACTATGGTCGGCATTAATAAATCTTACTTCAAATTCAATATTGTGGTAAACAATCAAAATATTTTCCACAGGGTTATAACTGAATGGGCATATTTCAATTCTACCAATTCTTGTACCCCTCATAATTCCTTCTATTTCAGTTTTAATGCCGGGACCATCAGAAAACTCATTGGTATTATAGAATTCCTGATCAATTACGAAAACATGAGTAGATGGATCTGAACTTTTTGTATATGAAGGTTGATTTGGGGCAATAACCGGCAATTCGAATTCATTCAAATTTATTACCTCTTCGGAATAGCTAATAATGTTTACTTCAATTCCGGCTTGGTAAGGAACTTCAATTAAGCGACTAAAAACAGGAAGTTCCGGCTTGCCTGTTACGTCATTTCTAATTAATCCCGAAGATTCAAGATTTGTAAACATTTCAGAATTAAGAATTTGAGAAGAGCTTGCCTTTAATTCGGAAATTGAAGCTTCAATTCTCATCTTATCCGGAGTAGATGCTTTTATTTCCAAACCGGATTTTGTTCCGGAAAAAGGAAATGTTATTGTCTGCTGTGCATTAATTGTTAATGCTATAAAAAGCAGTAAGAACAGGTTAAGGCTTTTTTTCATTTTTCAAATTTTAGTTGTACAAAAAAAGTAAAGTAGTTTAATTTTTTAAGGAAAAAAAAGGGAAGCCTTAACTCCCCTTTTTTCAAAATTTATTCAACAACTACCCTAATGGTAGACGAAGATTTTTCGAATAATAATTCAAACAGATAAACACCTTTGTCATATTTTTTCATGTCAATTGTGGTTATTGTCTGTGTTGTATTAACTGTTTCAACTAAACGGCCTGTTATATCTCGAACCAAAACAGAAGTAAGGTCTGAGTTTTCACAAGAAATATTTACAAGTCCGCTTGTTGGGTTCGGATAAACATTAAAGGATTCGTTATTGTTTTCATCAATATTGTTAATGAAAGTAATTGTAACAGTTCCTGTAACATAACAGCCATTTGCATCGGTAACAGTAACAGTATAATCTCCTGAGCATAAGCCTGTAGCCGGATTTGTTGTTTGTCCATTGCTCCAATTATACACATAAGGAGGAACGCCGCCTGTAACACTTGCTGTTGCGGTTCCATTGCATGCTCCCGAATAATCTTCGTGAACCGGAGTTATTCCTGTAAGTGTAATCATAGTCGGTTGATTAACAGTTCCTGAACCTGTTCCTTCGCAATCGTTAGCGTCTGTTACAATAACAGAATAAACTCCGCTGGTAAGGCCGGTAATGGTTGCTGTTGTAGCTCCGTTATTCCACAAATATGTGTAAGAGCCGGTTCCGCCTGTTACAACTGCGGTTGCAGTTCCGTCAGCAAGGCCAAAACATGTTGCATCAGTAACAGAAACACTAACATTAATTGCAGAAGGTTCAGTAATATCGAAACTTGTTGTAACCTGACAGCCGGCATCATCTACAACGGTTAGTCCATAAGCTCCTGCACAAAGATCTGAATAATGGCCCATTCCATCGTTGGTGTATCCGGTTGGACTCCAAGTGTAAGTGTAAGGAGATGTTCCTCCTGAAACTACAGCTAATGCACTTCCGTCGCAAACTCCATTACAACTTGCATTGGTAATAGAAACGTTTACGGTAGGTGCACCAAGTTCAGTAACTGTTGCGGTTGTAGAAGCAGTACATCCGTTTGCATCTTGTACCATAACTGCATAAGTTCCTGCACCAAGATTCGATTCTGTAGCTGTATTTCCTCCACTTGACCATGAATATGTGTAAGGACTAACTCCGCCTGCACCCGTTGCAGTAGCAGATCCGTCTGCATTACCACATGTAGCCTGAGTAGAAGTTGCAGAAACACTAACAGCAGTTGCAGGTTGACTAACACTTGCAGATGTAGTTGCTGTACAGCCCGCTGCATCGTTTACAACAACAGAATATGTTCCTGCTGCAATTCCTGTAAGATTTTGAGTAGAACCGGAAGGTGTCCATGCGTAAGTAAATGGAGATGTTCCACCTGTTACTGTTAAATCAATAGCACCGGAAGCGTCGCCATAACAATTAACATTTGTAACTGAAGTTGAAAGTGTAGGAGCAGCTCCAACAATAACATAACCAACTTTTGTTTCTGTATCGCTACCTTCTGTATTGGTAACAGTTAGAGAAACATCGTAAGTTCCGGGTGTATTATAGGTAATTGTTGGGTTAGCAGAGGTAGAAGTAGAAGGCGTTCCACCACTAAATGACCAAGAATAACTATCTGCACCAGATGATAAATCAGTGAAATTAACAGTGTTACCAACGCAAATTGTTGTAGGAGTACCTGAGAATTCAGCAGTTGGAGCTGAAGGACCAAAGGTTGTATTAATAGATATGTCATCAATAAAGAACATAAACATATCAGTAGAATTATGCTGAATTGCTACATAAATTGTTTGTCCATCGTAAGCAGATAAATCATAAGTTTTTTCTGTCCATGTTGCAGGAGCTTCCTCGTTAGTTGCAATTGCGGTAAAAGAAGCTAAACTATTAGTGGTTGTAGAAACCAATACGTTATAAGATTCATTTCCCCATGTTCCCGGTTTTGGAGATAATACCCAGAAGGTAATTGAAGAACCTGTACCCATAGTTAGTTGTTCTGAAATCAGCCAATTGTCGGCCTGACTGGCATCTGAAGGACAAATTGCCATTCCGCATCTGTCACCTCCATGTGTACTAGCCAATGTAAAACTAGCATCAGCAGGATTAAAAGCCATATATCCAAAAGCAGTACTTTCGCCCGGAAAATCGCAATCGGAACTTTGGTAAGTAGCGCCTGTATTATTTGCTACTACTGTCCATGGTGTAAAATCTGATGAATAATCTACACAAGCTTCAAAATCTAAACTAAAACCAGAACCGCCTTCAATAACAGTAATATAACCTGCTTTAGTTTCACTATCTGTGCCTTCAGCGTTTGTAACAGTAAGTTGAACTGCATAGGTTCCGGCTGTATTGTAAACAATGCCTGTTGGGTTTTGAGTTGTAGAAGATGCCGGTGAACCTCCTGTAAAAGTCCATGCCCATGAGGTTGGTATTCCTGTTGATAAATCGGTGAAATTTACAGAACCACCAACAACCACTGTAGTTGGAGTTCCTGAAAAATCAGCAACAGGAGGAGCAGGAGTTGAAGAAATAACTGTTAGAGTATAATCTTCAACCTCACCATAAGAAGAAGTTCCACAAGGAGTTAGGTTTGGTCCGGAACCCGAATCGTGCAATCTAATACGCATTGTACAAGGCCCTGGTGTTACCCAAGCCGGAGGAGTAATTGTAGTTGAGTAAGGTCCTGTACCGGTTGCAGAAACAAAAACTGCCTCATCGGTATCTGTAAGCACACCATTTCTGTTCCAGTCAACCCAAATTAGAACCTGATCTGATGAGTATGGATTTAATATTGAAACGGTTATTGGAGAACCAACTCCTGCTTCAACATCGGTTGACATAGCAGTATAATCAGTATAATTTGAAGCGGCAGAGGTATTGTTTATTGTACCAATTGTTACATTACTTATATACTCATAAGCTGTACTTAAAGAACTGGCCTCACAAGGTTCGGGAGCACTTACAGTAATATAGGCTGTTTTTGTTTCGGTATCAGATCCAAATCCGTTTGTTGCAGTTAATGTTACTGTATATGTGCCTGCGGTATTGTATGTAATACCTGTTGGGTTTTGAGTTGTGCTTGTTCCGGGAGCAGCTCCGTCGAAAGTCCATGCCCAAGATGTTGGTAAATTTGTTGAAAGATCAGTAAAATCAACCGATTCACCAATGTTTATGGTTGTGGCACTGGCAACAAAATCGGCAACTGGAGGTGTGGTAACGGCATTAACAGTAATATAGTTTGTTTTTGTTTCAGTATCGCTTCCGGCTCCGTTGGCACATGCTAGAGTAACTGAATAAACACCGGGGGTGTTATATTGTACCGTTGGATTTTGTGTTGTGGATGAGCTTGGAGTTCCACCTGTTAATGTCCAAGTCCAAGAAGAAGGATAATTTGTAGAAATATCGGTGAAATTCACATAACTTCCGGCAGTTAATGTTGTTGGAGTAGCAGTAAAATCGCAAACCGGAGGTTCGGCAACAGCAATAACATGGTCTTGACTGTAAGTAGCAAGATTGTAACCTGTTACTGTTAACTTAACTGTTCCTGCGTAAGGATGTGAAATTGTTACGTTACCTGAAGCATCAGTAAGACCCGAATAAGGCTGGTCGTCTCCTGTACCTGCCTGATAAATAGAAACAAGAGCATTTGCAAAAGGAGCACCTGCAACTGTTATCTGTGTTGTATATGAACCGGGAGTAACACTTGGGTTTGTAATGGTTAATGCTTTAGGTGTTTCGGTTCTAACCTGTGTGTTTGGATCTCCAAAAATCGACCATGTTTTATATGTGTCCCAATCGTCTGTGGCAGTAGATTCGGCAATCATTAAGGCACCGGCATTAAAGGTAATTGCACCATACATGTTTTTTCCATAAGTTGTGGAAGTTCCATTTCCGGAGCCTGTACTGTAATTAAACCCTTCGGTTAAAATATCGTTGGCATAATCCTGACCCCTCATAGGTGGTGTCCATGGTTGGTTAATAGTTGACATCCAAACAGCAATAGCTCCACCTCCGTCTTTTCTTAAGAAAGCTTCAGCTAAACAATCTGATCCTGTATGAAATTCACCTACAATACAAGCTACTGAAAAAACAAATGGTAGTTTTGAACCATTTGTAGAAGCATTTGCATTTGTTGTAGAGTAGTTTGAGGTTACCCAATAATCGTGTCCACCATGTCCACAATAGTTTATTACGCCAACACCTGCATTAATGTAATTTGCAACTGTTGTTGCTGTTGGACTTCCGTAAGCCTCATTTACAGTTGTGTAGTTATATGGGAGTAATTTTTCTTCCTTAATTACATCAATATGTACATGGTCAATTTCACCATCATCTCCAATTCCTGAGCCATCATTTGAACCAATTCCCAAACCATTGGAATACCATGTTCCTGCTAAATCAGGATTTTTTTCATAATTAATAACCTTATTTCCCTGAATTGTTACGTGGTTTGCACTGCTAGCAGAAAAACGACCAATCATAATGTCGTAATAGTTATCGCCTCCAACTACGCAACCCATCATTGGGTCGGTTGGGGCATTGGCATAAGTTCCAAGGTCTGATTTAATATCTGCCCAATCGCCAACAACTAAAACGTACAAAATATTTGGATTCGCAGCATATTCCGTAGCAATATTTGATTTCACGTTTGTATTGGTAGCAACCTGCAATTCGTGAACTTTAACACCTTTTTGTTTCTTCCAGGTAATCCATGGCTGAATAGCTGTTGCATCTCTTGAAGTATAAATAACAAGCATTTCGCCATATTGACCAATTTCGTTTGTCCAACGATAAGGATTTTGATTGTAGTTAACAAACATAGATGTGTAAATGTCGTGCATTTCTCTGTTTACCACTGTGTTAAGGTTAGTTATTGGGTTAATTGGCTCATCGTTGTTTTCAACAACTGTTACAGTAATATCAGTATAAATTCTTAACTTATTCTGAACGGCATTGTACTGGAAAGGATAAACATAAATGTTTTCACCTCTAACATCTCTTACAATAAATGGCTCTGAACCTAATGCTAGTTCTTTTGGATACCAATTGTCGTTAATAGATTCAGGATCAATTTCATAAGGAATTGAGTTTGGATCCTGATTTCTGTAAATTGTTCCTCTGCTTGGAAGCATTTGGTGGGGAACGTCAATTTCAACAAAATTTGAATAGTTAACCACCAGGCTAACATTTTTGTTGGGTGACAACTGAACACCTGCATGCAGATAAGGCAATTCGGCCCATCCTTGCTTGTTGGTAGTCAGGTTTCCGGCAAATTGTAGGGTTGAATAAACAACACCATTTTTTTCAATTTCAATTAATTGATAATCTTGAAGTTGAAAATTCAAGGTAAATTCATCTGCTCTTGTTTGCTCATAGCTTACATCATATCCTTTTCCTATTTTAGCTTGTAAGGAAAGGGAAAATAATGAAACGAGCATGAATGCAGATAGGATAAAAGTAAATCTCGTTCTCATAAGATAAGTGTTTATTAGTTACTAATGTAAAATTACAATAAACGCCTTATATATCTATCAGTATGGAAGCCTAAGGGAAATAACTTAGAAAACAAAAAGATTTTCATTTTGATTTGTAAGGTGCTGATAAACAATTATTAATGAAAAGAAAGACGGAATAATTGGTGCTAATTGAGATTTCCTTTTTATATAACGTCAATAGATTTTTATACGAATAAATTGGAAGTTCGTCAAACAACCCATTAAATACGAGACAAAAAACGTTTAACATCAATAATTACTCTCTTATGATAAGCCTTTCCGATAAGATTTACCTCATCGAAAGCAGAAATTTCAAATTCCAGTTCTTTTCCGGATACAATAACAAGATTTGATTCGCAAATTACTTTTTTACCAATGGCTGTGGCTTTTAAATGTGTGGTTCTTATTTCAACACCAACGGTAGAAAAGCCTTTGGGAAGCAAGTCCTGAACAGAATTCATTGCTGTTTGTTCCATTAAGGCAATCATGGCCGGGGTGGCAAAAACCTCCAAAGTTCCCGATCTGTAGTTAGATGCAGAATCTTGTGGCCTGACTATATGTTCCATCTTTCCGGTTAATCCGGGTTTAATTGTTGGTTCCATAATTGAATTCAATTGTTTGTTTTAATTCGGGATGTAAGCTTTTACTTACCGGACAAGAGTATGCACTTGCCTCAATCCTTTTCTTATCTATTTCTGAATAATTTCCCGGAAAATTAAATATTACCTTAATTTCTCCTACTCTTCTGGGCTCCGAATTCATTATTTTGGTAACTTCAGCACTTGCACCATCTATTGAATAACCTCTTTCCATGGCGTTTATTCCAATTATTGTTAGCATGCAAGAAGCCAATGAAGTGGCCATCAAATCGGTTGGAGAGAATGCTTCTCCTTTGCCTTTATTGTCGGTTGGGGCATCGGTTATTATTGTGTCTCCGGATTGAATGTGTTGCAAATTGGTTCTTAAATCTCCTGTATAAATAACTTTTGAGGTCATTGTAAAAATTCTTTTTTAAACTTTTATGGTACGTTCTTAAATTTAATTTCAAACTTATAAAATATAATTGGTAAACGAGGAATTAAAAGCAATAAATCTCGACTAACAATTAAAAGAAATGTGGTTTTCTTCACAGGGAATACATACTTTTTACCTATATTTTTTATTTGGACTCAAATTTGTTTATAAAATAAGTGAAGCCATAATATTTTTTCATATTTTTGTTTTAAACAGCATAATTAAAATGGATTTGAAATTGAATTACTATAAAACCAAATTTTTATTGCAAAGAATAGTGCTATTGGCTATTGGATTTATTTTCTTTTCAGGTTGCTTTACAAAAAAAAACACAACCGAATTAACCGGAAGTACTAAATATGACTCATTACTATTTGTTGTAGATTCAACAAAAAAACAAAACGATTCTATTAATAATACAATCATAAAAGAAAAACTAATTAATGATACACCAGCTAATGCATATGGTTGTCCTCCTAATTTTGAAAAAATTGAAATAATAAAAACAACCCCCGAAAATGAGTAAAAAAATTATAAGATTTAAATCAGGTTTTTACGTTTTGCTGCTTGCAGGACTTAGCTTTCTTGGAACAATTTCCTTTTCTTCATGCAAAGGAAAACAAAAAACTACTGAAGAACCAAATAATGAAAATAATAACGTAATTAATGAACCTGTTACTAAGTACGGGGTTCCTGTAAATTACGATCCTCAGCCAATGCCGAAAAAATATGGTGCAGTTAGAGAAGATTACAAAGAAATGGAGGATGATAAATGAAAAATAGATTTACAAAAATTTTTTCATCAATTCTAATTTTTACGGCTGCTTCTATTCTAATTTCCTCTACTCTTGTTTCTTGCAGAATTAGACACCGAACAAAATATGGCGGACCAACTGCCGATTACAAAAAAAATCTTTCGAATAACAACAAATTATTTACAATTAATACTGAAACGAATAGTTCTTCATTATGAAGATTAAACCTTCATTCAAAAAGCGTCTTGCTCTTAATGTTTTTTCAAAGTATGTAAAAACTCAGGCTCAATTGCATGAACTCAATTACTTCTTTTGGGAATGTACTCTTCGATGTAATATAAACTGCAGACATTGTGGTTCCGATTGCCATAAAGAAGTGGGCGTTAAAGATATGCCGGGAGAAGATTTCCTTAAAATTACAAATCAGGTTAGAGAACATTACAATCCTAATAAAGTAATGATTGTAATTACCGGCGGTGAGCCGTTAGTAAGGCAAGATTTGGAACAAGTTGGCATTGAACTATACCGTCAGGGTTACCCTTGGGGCTTTGTAACCAACGGAATTGCATTAACAAAAGAACGCCTCTACAGCCTTATGAAATCAGGATTACGTTCTGTAACTGTTAGTTTAGACGGACTTGAAGAAAGTCATAACTGGCTTAGAGGACATAAAGACGGTTTTAACAAAGCTCTTTCGGCAATTAAACTACTTGTAAACCAAAAAGATATTGTATATGATGTTGTTACTTGTGCAAACCCAAAAAACTTTGCCGAATTAAACGACATTAAAGAATTACTTATTGAAACAGGTGTAAAAAAATGGAGAATATTCTCTATTGATCCTATTGGCAGAGCAAAAGATAATCCGGAATTGCTTATTAGTAAAGAACAAATGCTTGATTTAATGGAGTTTCTTAAAAATACCAGAAATGAAGGAAGAATTCATGCAAGTTACGGCTGCGATGGTTTTCTGGGCGATTACGAAGCTTCAGTACGCGATGGCATTGGTTATTGCAGAGCCGGCATTAATGTAGCTTCCGTTTTGGTAGATGGCTCAATATCAGCCTGTCCCAACAACTCGCATAAGGTCGTTCAGGGAAATATTTATAAAGATGATTTTATGGATGTTTGGAACAATAGATTTCAGATAATGAGAGATAAATCATGGGCAAAAAAGGGAATCTGTAAAGATTGCAAGGAATTTAAGTGGTGCAGAGGAAATGGCCTGCATTTATGGGATTTCGAAAACGACGAGGTCTTAATGTGCCACTATCGAATGCTTGAAGAGGCTGCTAAAAACAAATTTTGAAAAAAAGACTATGAAAAAACAAAAAACAAAACAATTACTTCTTGAAAAAGGTGCAGAATTAATGCACATTAAAGGCTTTCACAACACAGGAATTCAAGAAATTGTAAATATTTGCAAAGTACCCAAAGGCTCTTTCTATTTTTATTTCGAATCAAAAGAATACTTTGGGCTTGAATTAATAAACTATTTTGCTGAAAAACAAATTAATGAAATCGACAAGTTTTTTAACGATTCTACAGTCAATTCAATTGAAAAACTTGAAAACTATTTTAACCATTTTTTTGAAGAACTTGCCAAAAACGATTATAAAGGAGGTTCATTTTTTGGGAATTTTATTCAGGAACTTGCCGATGTTAATGAAATGTTTAGGCAGGGATTAGTAATTGTAAATGAGCAGATTGTCGACCGTTTTACCAACCTGCTTAAAGAATTGAAACCAAATCTTTCGCCAACAGAAACAAGAAAAAAAGCTGAATTACTGTATTTTACTTTCGAGGGAACAGTTATGCAGGTTAAACTTTATAAAACGCTTGAACCTGCAAAAAATTTGAGAGATTATATTAGGGATTATAAAGTTTGAAATTGTAATCTTTTGCGATTTGTTGTGATGCTTATAAATCCTTTTATACTATTTTTGCATTTGGGCACGCAAATTGATAATATCTAAAAAAATTATTCATAAATATGAAAACGAACAGTTATCTTATTAGCATTGCGATTCTTACAGGAATCCTTTTTTTCAATTCATGTAAAACATCAAGCGTTGGTGTTCAAGTTCTTAACCCCGCCGAAATTACCCTTCCTTCAAAAATTAAAAAAGTTGCTATTGCCAACAGGAGTCTTCCCGATAAGGGCGAAAAAGCAGGTAATATTGTTGAAGGACTCTTAAGTGGCGAAGGCTTTCAACAAGACAGAGAAGCTTCCGAAAAAACTATTCTGGGATTTGTTGATGTTATTGTTAGTAGTCCCAGATTTGAGGTTGTGCGTCCCACCAACATTGACCTTAGAGGAACAGGGACAGCTGCCTGGCCAATACCCCTAAATTGGGAGGAAGTTGAGAAAATATGTAAGGAAAACAAAGCCGATGCATTAATTACTCTTGAAACTTTCGATTCCGATAATAGAAGACGTTCGGCTGTAGAAAAAAAGACAAGAAAGGTTAACGACAAAACCTTTGATTACAATCTGTTTATTGAACATTTAGACGTTTATGTAACTTGCGGCTGGAGAGTTTACGACCCGCAGACCAAAACCATAATAGACCAAAGTTCTTTCCGCGATATGAAAGGCTTTTCTGCCGACGATGAAGACCCAAAAAGAGCCGTTTCTAAACTTCCTCACAAACGAGCTGCAACAAACGATGCAGGCTTCTATGCCGGAACATTATATGCTGCAAGAATTTCACCCGTTTGGGTTAATGTTGCCCGTTCATACTACACTAAAGGCAACGACGATTTTAAAGCTGCAAAAGCTTTTGTTAGAACAAACAACTGGAAACAAGCCTCGGAATTATGGCAAAAACATGCCGAATCTTCAGACCCAAAAATTAAAGCCAGAGCTTGTTTTAACCTTGCTCTTGCAAACGAAATTGAAGGCAACTTAGGCGATGCTCTTAAATGGGCAGAAAAAGCTTACCAAACCGAAGGCAAAAGCATGCATAGAATGTACGTAAACACCATTCACAGCAGGATTCAAGATGCAAAAAGACTCGACGAACAAATGAAGGATGTTGAATAATAGTCTTGACTTATATTTTCTTTTTTTTCTGCTGCAAAATAAATAATGAATTTCAAATGGAAGTAAAATGGGAAGAATAATAATCTCATTTAATATAAAAAGGCTGTCTTAAAAATAAGGCAGCTTTTTTTATGGAATTTTTTCATGCCGGCATCTAAACAGCAAAAACTTAAAATTTTAAATCATGAAAAAATTAATCCTTATCTCAATCATCCTGATGTCGGCTCAGGGTCTCTTTTCACAAAATGGTGTAATTAAGGGACAATTGCTCGGCTCCGATAAAAAACCTCTTGAAATGGCTGCTGTTGTTGTAGATTATGGGGGACAGAAGTTATACTCAATAACAGACCAAAAAGGTAATTATATTATTAAGCCTTTAAATTCAGGCACCTACAATCTAAGCATAACTTGTTTGGGTTACAGAGAAAAAATAATTACCGGAATTTTAGTAAGTGCCGACAAAGTTGTAATGATGAAACCTATTACAATGGAAGTGGCAACAGAAGTTCTTAACGGACCGGTTATTACAGGCCACAGAGAAAAACTTCTTGATCCGGAAGATGTTACAAGAATGAGTCTAGTTTCCTCTCAACTGGTAAAACTACCTGATAATAAGAATATTGGGGCTGCTATTCGAACAATGTCATCTGAGGTAAATATTAGCGAAAACAATAAAGATGTAATTATTAGAGGTTCGCGTCCCGGAGAATCTGTTTGCATTATTGATGGTGTAAAACAAAGAGATTTTTCCACTACAATTCCCGGCGCTGCTATTGGTAGGTTGGTTATGTACACAGGTGGAATACCTGCAAAATATGGAGATATTACCGGTGGAGTAGTTATTCTGGAAACTAAAAGCTATTTCGACCTTTATAATGACTATAGAGCTGACCAAATTGCAAAAAAGAGTGAAAAACCGGCAGAACAAGTTGAGGAAACTCCTGAAACAGAAGAATAGTTAAATTTAAGTTTTTGCAGTTTAGAGAATTTTTTCTAACATTAAACTTTTAAAAACGCCATGAACCTTTTAGGTAGCAATAATATAAAAAAACTCTCCGACGAGGAAATAATAATCTCGTACCGAAGGACCGGAAAAATCCGGTTCTTCAACGAGATTTACAGGCGTTACTATCATTTGGTTTATGGTGTTTGTCTTAACTTTCTTAAAAACGAAAACGATGCTAAAGAAGTTCTCTCCAATGTATTCGAAAAACTTTATACCCAATTAAGAATTAACGAAATAGAATATTTTAAAACTTGGCTGTTTTCTGTAGCTAAAAACTTCTGTCTTATGTACTTAAGATCAAAAGGCAGGGAACAAAAAAGAATAGAAAAATTCATCAACGATTTTCCCGAAATGCAAAACGGATACAACGATGAAAATGAAAACATTTTTGATGAAAATACCTTGAAATTGCTTCCCCATGCAATCGAGCAACTTAAACCCGATCAAAAAATTTGTATTAATCTGTTCTATTTACAACAGAAATGCTATGCTGAAATTTCAGAAATTACAAGTTTCGATTTAAAACAAGTTAAGTCGAATATTCAAAACGGAAAAAGAAACTTACGTTTGCTGTTAACCCAACCCGAAAAATTAAGGACCGTAGAATCATGAAAAACGAATATAAAAATATTTTCAACAATACTGAACCTCTTACAAAAAAAGAGATTCAGGATTATCTTTCGGGAAATCTTTCCCCCGAAGAAAAATATAGAATTGAACTAAAAATCGAAAATAATGAGCTTAATCGCACCGCAATGCAAGGTTATTCCGAAAACCCGGGTGCTATTAATAATTTACCCCATTTCTCCGGAAAAACAGGCATTTCAAGTCTTTCGCGAATTTTAATCTTTTCTTCTGTCTTTATTGTGGTGGCTATAACTACATATTTTCTCCTTAATGACGAAAATAATGAAAAAATTGCAATTTCCACCAGCAACAACGAACTATCGCTAGCCGACCAAAAACTTTTGGATGAACAAATTTCAGTAGAAATGGAACTGGAAAATTCTGAAGAAATTGAACCATCAGAGCAAATTACTTACCGAAAAGCTGTTGAAAACCAAGTTGCTGAAAACAAAATACCTGAAAAAATAGAAAAGTTTGAAACTATTGCTCCCGAAAAAATTGCTAACCAAAAAGATTCAATTAATTTGGAAATTGAAATTAAAAACAGAATTAATTCCGGAATTGTTTACATACACGACTTAAAAACAGTAGATTACTCCAATATTTATACTTCAGGCATAAAAATATTTACCCATAACCTCGATGGCGTTCCTGCACAATTCGGCTCTGAAGAAGAAAAAAACAATGCTTCAATTGAAGATTTTAAACTTGAATTTATTCCTTATTCAGACTACCTTGGGTCTGCACTCCTAAAATTCGTAAACAGCAATTACAGAGGAACTCTTAAAGACCTCAAAATAATATTATCGCAATATCCGGGTGATATTAACGCCGATTTCTACAGCGGTTTATGTTATTTTAACTTGGGTAAATGGAAAAAAGCTATTCAATGCTTTTCTCAAGCTAAAACACACAAATTCAATGCTTTTCAGCAGGAGGCTTCTTGGTATTTGGCATTATCGCTTGTAAAAAATAATGAAATGCAGGAAGCTATAGAACTCTTTCAGGAAATTGAGAAAAATAAAGGCTTTTACTCAGAAAGAGCCGGTGATGTATTAAAGAAACTAAATTAAAAATGAAGAGATTACTATTCATATTGATTTTATTTTTTATTTGTGCAATTATTAATGCCCAAAGCTTCACCGTTTCAGGAAAAATAACCGATAAAACAACAGGGCAGCCGGTTTCCGACATCCATATTTCGGTATTTGGAAAAAAGACAGGAGCTATTTCCGATAAGAATGGGAATTATAAAATTAACCTTGAAAATGCACCTGCCACTCTCCTATTTACTCATATAAACTACCACGATTTTCAAAAAACAATTAAAGAAAAAAAAGATTTAAACCTTAATCTAAGTTTGGAAAAAAGGACTTATATGTCGGATACTGTGGTAATTACAAAAAATCGTATTTACGATATGATAGAAAAAAAGCCTCTTTACGTTTGGGATTATGACTTTTACGGCGACAGTATTCTCTTGTTAGCCTGTAAATACAGAAAAATAAACCAACCTCTTTTGGTTCTAATGACAAATTCAGGCGATACAGTAACAACATACGAGGTATCGAAACCAGAAAGGATTTTTCGCGATTGTCTTGATAATTTGCACCTTGTTACAAAAAAGTACGCTTATCAAATTTTTTACGATTCTAGCAACCTTCAATTGCTTTACCAAATGGAAACAAGCGATTTCGATTCACTTTTTCCACGTTGTTTGGAAGCCACAATAAATAAATTCTACTTTAAGGAGTATTACCTTAGAAATCAGGTTCTTATTTACTTTTCAATGAATAAAGAAGATGGCAAGCATGAGAAAATTAGAGTAATTGGAGATGAAGCCGGTTTGGAACGATTAGCTTTTAATAACCGATTTTGGGCTATGGGACCTTCGCCAAACGAAAGCGATTTACGTTTTGAACAGATGTGCTTTTTCGATCCAATTTTTGCTCCATTGGTTAAACTGGGCGATTCGCTAATAATTTTGAATTATGTTGACGGCAAAATGGAATTTTTAACCGAAAACGGTGATATAATAAATGAAATTCCTATTTCTTTTCATAAAAATAAAAATTGGAAGGAGGAAATATTTGTTGATGAAATTGCCGGCAAGGTCTATTCTCTATTTAAACAAAACGGAATTACTTCAGTAATGGAAATTAATCTTAAAACAGGGGAATTGGGTAAAGAAATAAAAATTCCGGACTTTGTGCATATTGAAAACATCAAAATCCGGAATAATATACTATTTTTTCTTTATATTGAAAAGAATGGTCTGGAATACAAGAAGTTATATAAAATGTATATAAACTAATTGTTAATACACTTCAGTTGAATCTGTTAGCTCAATCTCGCTTTTTATGTCATCAATTTCGTTGGTAAACTCTTCTTCGTAAGCCTTATTCAATTCTTCTTCGCTTTCTTGTTTTTGTTCGGTTTTAGCTTTGTCGGTTTCTTTACCGTCTTTTTTCTCTTCTGAACAAGCTGTAAATAGTAAACCGCTGATTGCAAGTGTAAAAAGTAACTTTTTCATTTTTATAAATTTTTAATTTTATACAAACTTATGGAAAAAAAGGATTTCAAACAAATTTACCTTAATCTAGTTTTAAAACTGCCAAAAAGGCTTGTTGTGGAACTTCAACATTACCAACCTGTCTCATTCTTTTCTTTCCTTTCTTTTGTTTTTCAAGCAGTTTACGTTTTCTGGTAATATCTCCACCGTAGCATTTAGCAGTAACATCTTTTCTAACAGCTTTAACAGTTTCTCTGGAAATAATTTTTGTTCCAATAGCTGCCTGAATTGCAACATCAAACTGTTGTCGGGGAATTAGCTCTTTTAGTTTTGAGCACATTCTTCTTCCAAAATCGTAAGCATTATCAACATGAATTAGTGTTGAAAGGGCATCAACCTTATCGCCGTTAAGCAGAATTTCAAGACGAATTAGTTTGGCATCTTTGTAACCTGTTTGGTGATAATCGAAAGATGCATATCCCTTAGAAATTGACTTTAGTTTATCGTAAAAATCGAAAACTATTTCCGCCAAAGGCATATCGAAACTCAGCTCAACCCTATTACTTGTTAGGTAAACCTGATTTTTTAAAGTTCCTCTTTTGTCAATGCAAAGCTTAATAACCTGACCAACATAATCGGCCTGAGAAATAACCTGAGCATGAATATAAGGTTCCTGAATATAATCTATGTAATTTGGTTCGGGCAAACCTGAAGGGTTGTGAACATCAATTACCTCTCCTTTTTTTGTATAAACTTTATAGCTAACGTTTGGAACGGTAGTAATTACGTCCATATCGAATTCCCTATCGAGCCGCTCCTGAATAATTTCCATGTGCAAAAGTCCAAGAAAGCCGCATCTAAAGCCAAAACCTAGAGCAAGCGACGATTCCGGAACAAAAGTTAGGGAAGCATCATTAAGTTGAAGTCGTTCAATTGAAGCTCTTAAATCCTCATAATCATCGGCATCAACAGGGTAAATACCGGCAAAAACCATTGGCTTAACATCTTCGAATCCATCTATTGCAGCCTTGCATGGATTGTCGACATGAGTAATAGTATCTCCAACTTTAACCTCTTTTGAAGTTTTAATTCCTGAAATAATATAACCAACATCGCCTGTTCTTAACACATCTTTTGGTTCTTGTTTTAATTTCAGCACCCCAATTTCGTCGGCATGATATTCCTTTCCTGTATTAAAAAACTTAACAGAATCGCCTTTTCTAATTTCACCGCTCATTATTCTAAAATATGCAATAATGCCTCTAAAAGAATTAAAAACCGAGTCGAAAATCAATGCTTGTAAGGGAGCGTCTGATTCTCCTTTTGGCTCGGGTACATTTTCAATAATGGCTTTTAAAATTTCATCAACACCCATTCCTGTTTTGCCACTGGCTCTAATAATATCCTCAGCGCCGCAACCCACAAGGTCAATTATCTGATCCTGAACCTCATCCGGCATTGCAGAGTCCATATCCATTTTATTCATTACAGGAATAATCTCCAAGTCGTGGTCTATTGCCTGATAAAGATTTGAAATAGTTTGAGCCTGAATTCCCTGGGTAGCGTCAACAATAAGCAATGCACCCTCGCAAGCGGCAATTGAACGAGAAACCTCATAAGAAAAATCTACGTGACCGGGAGTGTCAATTAAATTCAAAGTGTATTCAATTCCTTCATGCACATGCTTCATTTGAATTGCATGACTTTTAATAGTAATACCTCTTTCACGCTCCAAATCCATATTATCAAGAACCTGATCTTGAAAATCTCGTGCGTCTAATGTACCCGTTGCCTGTAACAATCTGTCGGCCAAAGTACTTTTCCCATGGTCGATATGGGCAATTATGCAAAAATTTCTAATGTTTTTCATCGCCGCAAAGATATTCAATATTTCTGTATTGCCTATATCTACGACATTAATTCGTATGTAAAAAATTCGTGATAAAATCAAATTTAGTTGTACCCTGTGTGAAGCAAAAATTTGCTGAAAATTCTTTAATTTTGAAAGATTTTATTAAACAAATTATGGTTATATATTAATTTCCCATAAAACGATTTACAGATGATTAGAAATTTTTTATTTATAGCTACTACTGCATTAGTTTTTTTTTCATGTAGTAGCAAATAAAGCGAACAACTTGAACAAGACTTGGAGTTTGAAAAAAAATTTCAAATAACAAAAAAAATTGCCTGTGCAAGACATGACGAGTTATTTGGAGTTTTCGAACAAAAACTAAAACCTGAAGAAGAAAAAGCTCTAAAATTTTTATATGCATATATGCCGTTAAGCGATTTGGCTGAATATGATGGCGATTTTTTTCTAAAACATGTAAAATCTGCTCTAAAAGCAAAAGGGGAAATTTCCTGGGGAAGCGAGATGCCCGAAAAAATATTCTATCATTTTGTTCTTCCTCAACGTATTAACAACGAAAATCTTGATTCTTTCAGAACAGTATATTATGATGAGCTTAAGAAAAGAATTGAAGGATTAGAAATGTATGAAGCGGCTTTGGAAATAAATCATTGGTGCCACGAAAAGGTTGAATATCAGCCGGCAGATATAAGAACATCGTCGCCCATGGCAACCGTAAAGACTGCATTTGGCCGATGTGGTGAAGAATCCACACTTGCTGTTGCTGCATTACGAACTGTATGCATTCCTGCTCGTCAGGTTTACACTCCTCGTTGGGCACATTCCGACGATAACCACGCCTGGGTTGAGGTTTGGATTAACGGAACCTGGTATTTTCTTGGAGCCTGCGAACCCGAGCCTGTTCTAAATTTGGGTTGGTTTAACGAGCCTGCAAGCAGAGCAATGTTAATACATGCAAGAGTTTTTGGCGAATATTCTGGTAGTGAAGAAATTAACTCAATTAATACGCAGTTTACAAACATTAATGTTACCAATAGATATGCAGAAACTTTTAAACAGACAATAAAAGTAGTTGATAAAAATGGGAAACCTGTGCAAGGAGCAAATGTGGAATTTCAAATATATAATTATGCCGAATTTTATCCTTTAGCTGTTAAAAAGACCGATAAAAATGGAGAATGTTATTTAACAACCGGATTGGGCGACCTAATAGTATGGGCAAATACTGAAAAAGATTATGGCTATAAAAAAATAACTGTTGGAAAAAATGAAATTGTTAGCCTAGAACTTTCAGGAATTAACGAATCGTTTGAACAATTAGAGTTTATGCCTCCTGCTGCAAGTCAATATGTAAAACTAACAGTTAGTGAAGAGCAAAAAGAAAAAAACAAAACTCGTTTACAATACGAAGACTCGGTAAGAAATGCCTATGTTGACAAATTTCTGAAAGAATTCGATTTTAGAGAAGTAGCTGCTAAGGGAAGTTTACCTTTGGATTGGTATAAATATATTGAGAAAAGTCGTGGGAATTCAAATCAAATTCTCAGGTTTATGCTTGCCCACCGAGGCAATGCTAAAATCTGGGTTGAGCCTTTGTTATCGGTAATTTCGGATAAAGACCTTAGAGACACCAGAACCGAAATTTTAAACAATCATTTGGAGAATTCACTAATTTGGGCAAACCGGTACGACAAAGAAACATTTGTAAATTTTGTTCTTTCACCAAGAATTGCAAACGAAATGTTGGTTGCTTACAGAGGATTTCTGATTGAAAGTTTTGGAGAAGAGTTTGCACAAAAGAGCCGAGAAGATATAAATCATTTGATTAAATACGTGAAAGGAAATATTGAAATTAACAACGATTTTCAACAATATTCGCTTCCAATAACACCTATTGGAGTATATAATTTAAAAGTCTCCGATTCGTTTTCCAGAGACATCTTTTTTGTAGCAGTTTGCAGAAGTTTTGGCATTCCTGCCCGTTTAGAACCCGGCACATCTGTGCCACAATACAAAGATAAAGACCAATGGATAGACGTGTGGCTTGATGAGCAACCGCCTGTAATTCAAAAAGTTAAAATAGAATTTAAAACAAATCAAAAAAACTTGAATTTTGTACCACAATATTTTCATCATTTTTCATTGGCACAATTTACAGGTAATAACTTTAAAACATTGCAACTTGAATATTATAAAGACATTAACAAACTTGGAAAAATAGAATTGAAGCCCGGAAAATATCGTCTTATTACCTCGAACAGATTAGAAACCGGAAAAATACTCGTAAACATGGAGTTTTTCGATATTTCGGCAGACACATTAATATACATTGAAATTCCTTTAGAAGAGTCTGTTTTAGAATACGGGTCAATTGATTTGCAAGGAAAAGTAATTGACGAAAACAGTAATGAAATTGCACTTAAAGAGATTATAGGCAGCGGAAAAACTGTAATTGTTATGATTGACCCCGGAACAGAACCCGGAAAGCACTTGCTTAACGATTTCAACTTAAACAAAGAAAAACTTGAAAAAACCGGAGCAAAATTTGTGTTTATTCTTCCTGAGAAAATGATGGCAGAAGATTTGAAGCAGAATAAATACAATCTTCCTGCGAATACTAAAACAGTAATAGCTTTGCCAAAAACTTTGGAATCGTTAACCTTGGGCGAAAACACCGTAAAAAATCCGGTTTTACCATTGGTAATAATACAACAATCCGACAATACAGTTATTTATCGTTCTTCGGGTTATGCTATTGGAAGAGGAAATTCAATTCTTAGGAAGCTTTAGAAAAAACTTGTTGATTGCTGTAATTCTTAAATAGGATTATTTATTGCTTTTTTGGTAATAACTGTTCTGTTTTTCTTTTCGAATAACAAATAGTCAAAATTATTAAGTAAAAAACTTAGAATAGTCGCTCTAATAATTTCCTTAAGCAGTTTTTCAGTTACGGGAGCTCATGCTCAAAGTTGTTATATAGTATCTCCACAAAACCAGTTCAACTTTAATTCCGAATGTACTGAAGGAGACACCCTAAAAGGCACAATAAGTTACAGAAAGGATTCTGTTTTTTCGGCAATAATTTTGAAACGACCCGAAAAAGACAATTTAGGATATGGACTTTCTTACACACAATATGGAAATTGGGATGAGAAAGACATAGTATTTAAAGGCACTATTTTTCCTAAGAATGGAAAATGGGATAATATGGAGGAGGATCTTTTTATTGAAATAGAAAAGCTGTACAGTGGTCTATATGAGATGTTTATAATTTTCGAGACTGTTAATGCGATAAATGAAAAATCGAAAAAAATTAACCATTCTTTCTTCTTTTTTGTTAAGGAAAATATTCCTAAACAATAATAATTGCTTAAGCTTACAGAAAGTTATTTCTAATCTAATACGGTTTGAGAATAATGTTATGTAAATTACCATAATTAGTCCACAAAAATGCCATAATTCAAATACTTGTGCGAATCCGGATAAGTAGCCTAGCAACAAGATTTTTCATTTTTATTAAAACACTATTATATTATAATATTAGGATATTGTAATATTAGATTATATATTTGTCTCATGATTTCAATAGAAAAAATTAAAAGAATTGATTTTGAAAAGGAAGGGCAGGTATTTAAGGCACTTGGTAATCCTTTACGTTTAAAAATGGTAAGCTTATTAATGAATGACGAATGTTGCGTAACCGATATTACCAATACTTTAGGTATTTCTCAATCAACCTCCTCTCAACATCTTAACATATTGAAAAATAGTGGAATTGTAAGTCCAAAAAGGTATGGCACAAAAATTTGTTATGCCATAGAAAATGAGGAAGTAAAACAATTGATATTAATGTTAATCGAAAAATATAACAAAGAATGAAAATTTTGATTGTGTTTAACAGGGAACCTTACGATAATACTGACGTTACCTGGAATGGTTTAAGGTTGGCGGATACACTAAAAAAATCCGGTAATGAAGTGAGAATCTTTTTAATGAACGACTCTGTAGATATGGCAAGAGATGTTTGCAAAGCTCCGGAAGGTTATGATCAGGATTTATCGCAAATGTTAAAAGATTTGATTGCCAGAGGTGTAGAAGTGCAAGTTTGTGGAACTTGTATGTCAAGATGCGGAATTTACAAGAATCATCCCTATTTTGAAGGAGCTAAAAAATCAACTATGGCAGCACTTGCAGAATGGGTAACAGATAGTGATAGAGTTTTGACATTCTAGAGAAATTGGCGTTGGAACTGGCATTTTTGCTTCAGAATTTGGGATTAGCATATAAACCGCAATTATCCAAAGGCGTAAATTTTTCCTTTGCGCCCCCCAAAATACTGTTACATTTATTTTGTATATGTTTGTAATTTAATACTTTATGGTTTTTTGGTCTTTTTTGTGACGAAGTCAGGAAAAAGGTTATTTATTACAGTAGGGTTTCATATCTGCACATGTTATTAAAACTAAACTTTCCACCACTAAACTTTGCTCATTCTTTTGGTATTTTTCTACTTTTGCAGAAATTTTTTCCGCAAATAATAAGAACAAAGGAAGGAAGGTACAAGATTTAAAAAACTAATAATCATTTTTCTGTTGTTTTCAGAGTACTAATAAGCTTTGAGATATTAGAAATCTGTTGTTTATTCTATAATAATTAAAATATTAATGTTTTACCATGAAAATTAGACTATTTATTCTCTCAATCACTGCTGCGGTTTTTTCCGCCTTGTCGCAACAAAGTATTCAATTACCGGGCTATGGAGCTATTCCGTATGTTGATAACAATCAAAATTTTACCGTTAATTTTAAAGAATATGGTGCATTTGATTTTACAGGAACAATACAGCCCCTAAGTTTAAAAACTACAGTAACAATTGACCAATTAAAAAAAATACCGGGATACAAAATATTAAAAGAGCTTGAACTTCTTGAGGCCACCCTAATAGTTTCACCCGAAGGTTTTGAATTGGAAGCCAAAGCCGATACAAAGAAAAAACTGAAAACAGTTTGCGAAGCCATGCATATTGCCGAACCATATCTATTGGTAAAAGCTAAAATCGGCCCAAAATCCTTTGCTCTTGAGGGAGGATTAGATTATTCTAGTAATCCAATAATTATTGATGTTAATAAGAGTATTGGGACTCGAATTACTTTGGAAAAATTTTCAATTGGAGCAGAAGTTGAGGCAGGATCTGGCCTTGATGCTGTATTGTACGTGAAAAATGAAATCCGATTTCGTCCAACTATTCACGATCCGGATTTGAAAACAGTAATGGAACTTTCTTTCAATTTAATAAGTCTTGAATTAAAAGGAGCCTTCTCAATGACAGACGAATGGCAGGATCCATTTGGTTTATCTCATTATGTAGGGACAAAAAAAACGGATATTGCAATAGCCAATACTGCTGTTGAATTGGGATGGATTATTGGTTCACCAACACCAACCACAATTGGTTTCGCTGTTGGAAAAGCAAAATTTTTCGATATTGAATTTGGTGCCGCCATGAGCATTGCGCCCGCAAACGCTGAAATTGCTCTAAAAGCATACACCAAAAGAATAACCATGAAACAATTCGAGAATACCTTGCGCAATGGATTTGGCTTAAAAATTCCTGATATTTTCCCAAAAAATGATGACATATATATTGATGATACTTATATTCTATTTGCCCCGAATGGTGGAGAAATTGGAGAATTTGAAATAGAAAAAGGCTTTGCATTTAGAGGGGGAGTTAAGTTTTCGACTTTAATGGAAGGATCGGTTGAATTTTACGTTAATCCTGACGAAGGTTTTTTATTTGATATGTACATGAATGCCGAGCAAATGTATAAAATGATTGAAGAGGCTATCAAGAAACAACCTGAGTCTAATACGAAAAAAGTAATGTTAATGGCCTTTAATACACTTCAAATAAGAATGATACACTTACACATGGAAGCCGACAAAAACTTGAACCTTATGGGAGCCACTGCGTGTAAGCTTGTTGTGTTCGGAAAAAAAATAAGTTTCGATGTTCAAGGGTCTTTCAATCCAAAAGAAATGCTTAGTGTAATTATGGATAAGATTGGGAATGAAGTTATTACTTATATGAAAGACCTGGGTGCTGAAGTTACGAAAATAGCTAGTGCAGCCGCAAGCTCATCAATTAATACCGCTAAAGATGGATGGAATGAAGTAAGTGCTTTCGCTGGTCATGCAACAACATGGACCGAGCATATGACTCACGGAGATGATTGTTTTACCAAGTGTGTTCCGAAAAGAGCAAAAAAACTTTATACTCCGGTTTATAAAAGCTCTAATAAAGCTGTTGATGAATTTTACTACAAAGTCATACCCAAAGTAGCAAAGTTGGACAATAAAGAAGAACGTGAAAAATACATAAAAGCTGATTGGGACCGACTTTTAGTTAGTATTGACGCTGACTGGGAAAAAGCTATTAAGGATGACTATTATAAAGGTTTTGACAAAGATCCGAGTGATGTGGAAAAGTTGGGCAAAGAATATAGACGAATAGTTAAAGAGAAAAAACAAGAACATGTTAACCACAGAAATAAAATGTGGGATAAGTTAATGACAGATAATAATATGCCCAAACCAATAGATGAAAAATATAATAATTTAAAAGATGTATTCTTTATTGGTTCTATTGCGGATAATGAGATATTTATGGATATTCCGGGAAACCATTTTAATGCTTCAACTAAGGATGCAAAGGTTGGTATGTATAAACAAGATTATGGAATTGATCGTTTTATTAAAACTATTCCATCTAAGGAAGAAGGATTTGTTTATCTTCAGGCTCAGCATTCCGACCTCGTTTTTACAGCAAAAGGAGGCGAAGGAGCCAATATTATTTTAGATAAAAAGTTGGAAAATAATGCTAATCAATTATTTAAACTTTTAGAAATCCCTGGCAAAAGCCTTACATATTATCTGCAATGCAAAGAAAGCGGATTATATCTAACATCTAACGGGGATAAACAAAGCATTACACAAAATAAAATTACAAGAACTAAAAATCAGCAATGGTCTTTTGAGCCGGCAAAGGCATCTGATATGGCTCCATTACCGGAAGGTTATGCATTTGCCTTGCGTAATATTAAGGCCAAGAGATATATGGATTTAGGCGGAAGCGGAAAAGATGCAGGAACAAAAGATGCTCATGTCCAATTATGGGATATGGATGGTGGTGCCGATCGTTATGTGCAACTAGAAGAATCACATATTGAAGGGTATCATTTTGTACATCACATGCATTCAGGAAGCGCCTATTGGGACATTGAGGGTGGTGGTAAGGATAACGGGACAAAACTTCAATTGTGGGATTTGAGCAGGGGTGGTGGTCAACAGTTTCGTTTTATTTTTGCAGGTTCACCAATGACATTTTACATTGAAAACCCGGCAAGAGCAAAATTTATTGACGCGTCAAATTCTAAAATAAATGAAAACGGCTGTCCAATTCAAATTTGGGATGAAAATGGCAGTGAAAATCAGCAATGGAAATTAGAGCCTATAGGATCCAAATGGTTTGCTCCGGAAAAAGCAATTCGTGTAAAAATTAAAATGGCCTATTCAAATAAATATTGGGATTTGGCCGGCGATGGAAGCAAAGCAAAAGTAAATGGCAGCAAATTACAAATTTGGGATATGGACGGAGGAATTGATCGTTTTTTTACCATTAAAAAATCTGGAGACCATGATTGGGTTTGGATCGAAATGGATGGAGGTAAACGTATTGATGTTACAAATGGAGAAATAAAAAAGAAGGGAACCGGATTACAAACATGGGATGCCAACACCGGAGATGCCCAAAAATTTGCTATTCATCCAACAGGGAAGAATACATGCACCATTCAGGTTAAAGGATGGAAAGCCCTTGATGTAAAAGGTGGCAAAATTGGTGATAACGGATCAATAATTCAAATTTGGAATCTGAATTTAGAAGGTAGTCAACAGTTTCAATTGATTGATGTTAAAACCAATAAACCCATTGATTTTACCAATTTAGCAAACTAAATCTTGTGGCAAGATTTGAAAATCATTTTTTTGCTTATAAAAATGGAGGTCGCAAAAACTAAGATTCGTTTGAAAAGAAAAAGGAGTATTGCAAATCTTTTGCAGTACTTTCTTCTTCATCATGATGGCTTTCAGTATCAGAAAAAACATTAAATCTCTGCTCTGCCAAATTATTATTATCCATAAACTCTTGCAAAATGTCATTTTGTTCGGAAAATGAATTTTCATCAACAACTTCGTCTTTCTCGTTTAATCTATAATAATAAATTAGGCCATAATCTTTTGCTCTCTCTCTCTTTTCGTCAGATGATAAATGCTCGAAGCTATTTTCAACCTCATCCCAAATATGAAGAATAACCGTATCTACTTTAGATCTTAATGATGAAATTTTTTCGTTTGCCCTCTGCGTTGTAATTTGTAAAGATTTTTGGGAACGATAAGCATTTAAAAACTGTTCGTATCTTACTCTCACTATTGCTACAGTAGGATTTGTTATTGGATTCCCTCCATTAGCAATTCTATCAGGCTCTCCCTTCATTATTCTTTCTCCCCAATCGAGAACTTCTTTTTCGGTTTGCAAGGCAGGAACTCTTTTATCGTTGATGTCTATTCCAAAAAATGTTCTGGCTTTGGGTTGTAAATCTCCCCTCATTATTGCAAAATTCATTACCTGAACAAAATGTGATATGTAAAGCTTTGCTTTTCTATATAATTCGGCATATCCTTTATTTTTGCTAACCTGATTTTGCTGAGCAGCCATTTGATTTATCATTGCCTGTTCAAACTCAGGATAAACTTGCCTTAACTCACTCAAGGTGCTTTGCTTTATTGGAACTTCCTGTGGAGGAATGCCATCGCATTTTGCATACGCTGCTTTTAAGGCTCTTAGTCTCGCACTATCAGTATTTGGTAACCTTCTATAAGGCATAGTAAAAAGATTTTAAGTTCAATGTTAATTTTCTCTTAACATTTACGAAAGTATAAAAGGATTAGCTTTCTACTTGTGGCGTAAGTAAATAAATATAAACACTTTGGTGTTGATAAACGCGAATAAGGATAATTTACAGTATAAAAACGTCTATTCTTATTTTATGGCAATTAGTTCTTAATCAGCTTGTGGGTCTCGGTTTTACCATTAATAAAATGAAGTCGCAAATAATATATACCTGAACTAAATAATTCTGTTTCAATATTTATTATTTTCTTTTTTTCTATTGAAAAAACTTTTTCTCCCAAAACATCAAATATTTCAATAAATAATAATTCTTCCTCGGTATTTTCAATAAAAATAAGATTTTCGAATGGATTTGGATAAATAACTGTACTAAATGCATTAACTATTTCAACAAACAAAGGGTCTTCAATAGTCCTAAACCACCAAATTTCAGACCATTCTGAATATAAATCAAGTCCATCGAAAGCTCTTATTCTCCAATGGTATACGGTATCGTAAAGCAAATCGCTATTAATAATAAACAATGATCCGTAAGAACTTTCCTGCACCAGATTTTCTATAAAATTTACATCTGTACTATATTCTATTTCATAGGAATATACTCCTTCAACATCCTCCCAATCCATTGTTAACAAGCTAATTGGCTGATTAATTGCCTCGTTGGCGGGACTTGTTAAAACTGGTGTTGAAAGCACAAAATCTTCAGTAGTGAATGACCAAACTTCCGACCATTCACCGGCAACTATTCCATTAAAAGCCCTAACTTTCCAGTAATATGTTGTACTGTATTCTAAATCAATTAATTCAACATTGGTGTTTGAAGTTGAGCCATTTGTAAAAGCAACAAATTCATAATCTGTTCCATAATAATACTCATAAGAATCGGCATCTGTAGCAGCATTCCAAACCAAACTACAGTTTATTTCTATTTCAGTAGAAGAATTTTCTGGTGATATTAGTTCGGGTATTTCAGGTTGAGCAAGTTCTGTTGTAAAAGACCATACAGAAGACCAGGGAGAATAGCCGCTACCATTTCCTGCTCTAACTCTCCAGTAATAAGTAGTATTATTGGAAAAACCTGATATAGTTGTAAATAATTCGTTGGTTGTTTCTGAAAAAACAGATGTTGAAAAATCTGCGGAAACAGAATATTGAAATTGATATTCAGTAGCACCTGCAATGCTTTCCCAAGTAAAATTAACATCATTTACAGGAATATCAATAGCTTCATTAACGGGACTGGTAAGAATTGGTGCAAAACTTAGTAAATAATTAGTTGTAAAAGACCAGATTGGTCCCCAACCGGAAGTATCAACCAAGTTTTTTATTGCTACACGCCAATAATAGGTGTTTCCGTTAAGTAATCCTGAGAAAGAAAACTGTGAAACATTTGTTGAAGTAGTTCCCTCAACTAACGAAGCGGAACTAAAATCGGGAGTAATATCTAACTGGTAAATGTATCCCAAATTACCTGTCATTGACTGCCAATCAATTGTAGGATTGATACTTAAACCGTTTGCTCCATTAGAAGGTGAAACATTTACAGCAGCATCTAGTGTAGAGAACGACCATGTTGCGCCCCATACAGATGTGTCTGAAATAGTTTTGCAAGCTGCATTCCAATAATATGTTGTTCCAAAACGCATATTTTCAATCGTTTCCTGAGAAACATTAGTTGCGGTTGGACTTGAAAAATACATAGTTGAATTAAATTCTTCACATGTATCGACTTGATAAAGGTAACCATTATTTCCTGTAATAGCTGTCCAGTCGATTGTAACACTTGTTGCCAAATTAGTTGAAGAGTTTGCCGGAGCAACATTTTCAACCTTTTTAATAACGGTAAACGACCATAAATCCGACCAATTTGATGTGTCGGTTGCTGTAATTACTGCCGCTTGCCAATAGTAAGTATTTTCAAATCTCAAATCAGTTAGAGTAATTTCTGAACTGTTTACAGCAGTAGTTCCAGCTATTAAAAGTGGGCTATTGAAGTTTATTGTTGTATCGGCACGATATAAATATCCATTATTACCCGTAACAGCAGTCCAATCGATTGTTGTTTGAGGAGGCATATCATTTGAGCCATTAGCAGGAGAAACATTGTTTACCGAACTTAACGTTGTAAAAGACCATGTATTACTCCAGTCGCTTGTATCTGTTGAGGTTTTTGCAGCAGCTCTCCAGTAATAAGTGGTTTCAAAGAAAAGATTTGTTAGGGTATAATTAGAAACATTTATAGCTGAATTCCCTGTTTGCAACATTGTGGAGTTAAAATTTGGGCTGGTATCAAGTTGGTAGATATAGCCGGTATTTCCGGTAACAGCAGTCCAATCAATAATTAATTGCGGATTTTGATTTACAGAACCATTTGCAGGAGAAACATTTGTTATGGTCGATAAGGTAGAAAAGTTCCAAGTATTGCTCCATCCCGATGTATCGGAGATTGTTTTAGCTGCTGCTCTCCAATAATAAGTAGTTCCAAAAAGCAGGTTTGTTACATCATGATTAGATGTATTAGCAGGTGTTGTGCCAGTTTGGTAATTAGTGGTTGAAAAGGAAGGATCGGTATCAATTTCGTAAATATATCCAATATTTCCATTAATTCCACCCCAATCTAAACCCGTCTGAGGATGTTGATTAACGGCTCCATTACTAGGAGAAACATTATCAACAATATCTAGAGTAGTTAAAGTTCTAATTTCACTCCATTCGGAAGTATCTACTCCATTTTTAATTGCCATTCTCCAATAATACGCAGTTCCGAAAAGCAAATCAGAAAAAGTATATTGCGAAACTCCGGCAGCTGTGGCTCCTGAAATTAAATCGGGTGAGTTAAACAAAGGGTTAACATCAATTTCATAAATATATCCAACATTTCCGGTATAACCTACCCAGTCGAATGTAGTTTGAGGATGCTGATTAACGGCTCCATTTGAGGGAGCAGTTAGCTCCGGAACCGAATGAGTTGAAAAACTCCAGATAGCTGTCCAATCGCTGGTATCTGTAACTCCTTTGGTTCTAACTCTCCAATAATATGTTGTGCCAAAGAACAAATTTGAAACTAATGCTGCTGAACTTGTTTCGTCTGATTTAAAATAATATGGAGAATCGAAATCTGCCGAAATATCTATTTCATAAATATATCCGACATTACCGGTTACAAAACCCCAATCGAGGTTTACCTGAGTATTTTGATTTGCAGCTCCATTAGTAGGAGCAATCATTGAAGGGGGGTCAATTGCAAAAACTGAATTTAAGGTAAAAAAAGCAAAAACAAAAAATAAAATTTTAGTCATAGTTTTCAGTATTATTGAAATTATTAGTCAAAGTTACAAAAAAGCAATAAAAAGACTGATGTAAAAACCAAAATTAATATCTTTAAGCAAAGTTTTAGAAATGAAAAACAATAAAGTAATAATAGTTGGGGGAGGAACAGGCAGCAGAATGGGGACAGATATTCCCAAACAATTTTTGTTGTTAAGAGGAAAACCTGTAATAATGCATACAATAGAAAGGTTTAGAAACTTTTCGTCCTCTTTGGAAATAACAGTAGTGCTTCCAAAAAATCAGTTTGAATATTGGCACGAACTATGTAAGCAACACAAGTTTAATATTCCACATAAACTAGTTGAGGGAGGCATTACAAGGTTTGCTTCAGTTAAAAACGGTATAAATTCCATATCAGAAGCCGGTTTGGTTGCCATTCACGATGCAGTAAGGCCATTAGTAAGTATAGATACAATTAAAAATTGTTTTAAAGAAGCCGAAGAAAAAGGCAACTGTATTCCTGTTTTGGAGATAAAGGAATCTATACGAAAGGTTGATTCCGAGGGAAAAACAAAATCCGTTGAAAGAAAAGATTATTATACCGTTCAAACCCCTCAGGTTTTCGAATATTCAATTTTAAAAAGAGCTTACGAACAGCCTTACCAAGCAAGTTTCACCGACGATTCAAGTGTTGTTGAAAATATTGGAATAAAAATAAATATAAGCATGGGAAACTCCGGCAATATAAAAATAACCATAAAGGAGGACTTGCAAATTGCTGAGGTATTATTAAAATAAAAAGCCCGAACAAATATTCGGGCTTAATTATAAAAAATGAAAAATTTATTCGGCAGTTTCGTTCTTGCGGGTAGAATAAATAAGCTTAAGCATTTGAACCTCTCGCAGAGCAAGTTTAACATCAGTAATAATTCCCATTGTAACATTTTCGTCAACTTTAAGAGCTGTCATCATTTTGGGTTTATCGATTTCCTTTGTTTTTGACCTTTCACTTTCAATAAATAACTTTATTTCAGAAACATCTTTTGCAATATCATCATTTATTTGAATACGAGGAGCAGTTCCATACGTTCCCTGATCTTTCACAAGAGGTTTTGCAACGTAAATATGAGAAATAAGTGACTTATTTTCCATCTTTTTTACCTCGCTTGCCTTTGGAAGAACAGGTTTCTGTATTACTAGTTCAGTCTCCTTCATAACAGTAACAGTCATAAAGAAGAATAGCAGCATAAAAACAATATCGGGCAGTGATGCCGTAGATATTGCCGGGCTGGCTTTTTTACCTTTTCTTGAAAATTTTGCCATAATTATTCAACTGATTTAGGTTCGGCTTCAGATATTTTTATAGGAATAATAGTTTGAATAGCATCGATTTTATCCTTTTCTAATTCTCCGTCGAGTTCTTCATAGCTTTTACCGAAAACCATTCTACTATATTCATCCCTTACATCTTTGTAAGCACGTGATAATTCATTTTGAATAGCAATATAAACTCCATAAGAAGTTCCTTTTGCATTTTGCAATGAAATAATTAGCTTTTTAGCTTCTCTAAAACTAGTTTTGTTTCCATAAGTTTCGAGAACTTTAATAGCTTCTTTTTTCTTTTCCCACCTCTTCTTGTCGTTTGTAGCTGCTTGCAAGGCGTTTACCGTTTCTTGAGTTGTAGGGGTTCCCAAAGCATTTATTTTACCCTGAGCAATTCCTATTTCCTCGTCACAAATAGATTTGGTAATAACCTCAAACAAGGGCAAATGCACATCATCATAAGGATTTAGGATAAACTCTTTTGCCTTTTCATACAAATCTTCATTAGGAATAAGGTTAGCAATATCATTTTTGTCTAACATTCTTCCGGAACTTGCAAAATAATAAATAACATTGCCATCGGTGTCTTTATCGGCCTCAACCAATCTTCTTGAATCTCCTTTACCCAATTGATAAACCGGCATATAATCCTTTTCAACCAAAAGTTTATTATTGGAATTTATAAGAACAATAAAAATGTCTCTTTCCTTAAATTTAGGAGGATCTGCAACATCGGTTGGAGGAGGGGGCAAAAGCCTCATGAGACCGGCATCCTTGTCCATTGTTGTAGTTACAAGGAAGAAAATCAGCAAGAGGAAGGCTATATCAGCCATTGATCCGGCATTGATTTCTTGTAATTCTCGTTTCGCCATAATTATTAGTTTTCACTCCGGCAAAGGCCGGAATTTATTATTTAAAAAATTTAGAAACTTCTGCATAAATCCATGCCACAACCGCTAATCCTATAAGAGCAAACATAAGATTGATACCTGTTCCAACATTTTTAAGCAGAGATTCAGACAATACCTCATCGCTTCCAACAATTACCACAGCCGAAGAATCAGCAAGAGCATAAGATATTACAATTAATAATACCAAAACGCCAATGCCAATAAGAGTATTTTTGGCTTTTTTCAAATTAAAGAAAACGATAGGAAATAGAATAGCAGAAATACCGCAAATAGCTAGATAAACCATTGCTAGTGTAAGTGCCAGTCCTGTATAAACAGGAATCTGGGTATCTTCATTGAGACCCGGAATCTGAATGTCATAGTTGGCAGGGCTTACATGTCCTCCGAAAAAGAACATAATAAAGACCACAACAGCAACCAACATCATGCCAAACAGAGAGTATCTCAGTATTATTGAAATTTTATCTGTCATGGTAATAATTATTTTTGGTTATGTTTCACAACTATATCAACTAAAGAAATGGAAGCATCTTCCATATCGTTAACAATACCGTCGATTTTAGAAACAATGTAATTATAAAAAACTTGAAGTATCATAGCAACAATAAGACCTGATACAGTTGTAATAAGAGCAACTTTAATACCACCCGCAACAAGACCGGCAGAAACGTCACCTGCTTTCTGAATACTATCGAAAGCGTCAATCATACCAATTACAGTTCCCATAAATCCTAACATAGGAGCAATTGCAATAAAAAGAGCAATCCATGTAATTCCTTTTTCTAAAAGACCCATTTGAACACCACCATAAGCAATAACAGTTTTTTCAACCATTTCAATGGCATTAGGATTTTTTGAATCGTACCTGTCTAATCCTTGATAAAAAATTGAAGCAACAGGACCTCTTGTGTTTCTGCAAACTTCTTTAGCAGCCTCTACACCACCAGAAGCCAAAGCTTCTTCAATTTTGTGCAAAAGTTTTTCTGAATTTGTAGAAGCGAGATTAAGGTAAATAATACGCTCGATACAAATAGCAAGACCAAGTATAAGAGCAAGTAATACAAAGCTCATAAACATAGGTCCACCTTCAATAAACTTCTGCTTAATAACCTGATGCAAAGGAAGACTTTCTTCTTCTTCAGGTTCGGTAGTTTGAGCAGGTTGTTCAGCAGGAGTTTCTGCTTCCGCAGGTTGTTCAGCAACTGCAGTGTCGGTAACAACTTCAGTGCTATCGGTTTCAGTTACCTCTTGTGCAACCAAATTGTTTGATGCTAGAGAAAGCAC
The DNA here is from genome assembly GCA_016936815.1 of Bacteroidales bacterium. Lineage (GTDB taxonomy): Bacteria > Bacteroidota > Bacteroidia > Bacteroidales > GWF2-38-335 > GWF2-38-335. The sequence continues at coordinate 3,797 of JAFGXD010000047.1, read as the reverse complement.
CACAAAAATACTTAATAAGACGAATAATTTTTTCATGATTAAATTTTTAAGGTTAATCCAATTTTAATTTTAACGTTAATAAAAAAATACAAAGCGAAAAAGTCGCTTTTTGCGGAGAGAGAGGGATTCGAACCCTCGGTTCCGTTTTGCAGAACACACGCTTTCCAGGCGTGCCAGTTAAACCACTCCTGCATCTCTCCTTGTTTTGACCGTTTCAAAACAGGGCCAATTTTTCAGGGCTTGAAATTACAAAAATTTTACCAACGGCAAAAATTCATTAGTTATTTATTTCCCCTGAGACAGATGTTTTTAAACTTTCAACAATTTCATTTATGTCGGGAAATTGTCCTAAAAGCCACATTAGCTTAGTAATAGCAGCCTCTGAGGTCATATCTCTTCCTGAAATCACTCCGGCCTTTAACAGCTCCATACTAGTCTGATAAAGACCCATTTGTACGCTTCCGGCAGGACATTGTGAAATATTTATTAAAACAATACCTTTTTTTATTGCTTTCTTAATTTCTTCCGACAACCAAGGCAAAGTTGGTGCATTTCCGGCACCAAAAGTTTCCAAAACAACCCCTCTTAATCCGGTTGTTGTTAAAACACTTTCAACAAAACTCTTAGAAATGCCGGGAAAAATTTTCAACAGAGCAACATTTGTATCGAATTTGGAATGTACAAAAAGTTTTTCTTCTGATTTTCCGTAGTGAATGGCTCCAAAATTATAATGAATGTTTATTCCGGCTTCGGCAAGCAAAGGATAGTTATTAGAACGAAAAGCATTAAAATATTCAGCATTATGCTTGGTTGTTCTATTTCCTCTAAAAAGTTTGTTTTCGAAATATATGCAAACCTCCGGTACAACTGCCCTGTTATTTATCTTGTCTGCTGCAATTTCAACCGAACTAATTAGATTTTCTTTTCCGTCGGTTCTAAGAGTTCCTATTGGCAATTGGGAACCGGTAAAAATTACAGGTTTTTCCAGATTTTCAAGCATAAAACTTAATGCTGATGCCGAGTATGCCATTGTATCTGTTCCGTGCAGAATAACAAAACCATCGTAATTGCTGTAATTATCTTGAATGGTTTTTGCAATTCTTACCCATATTTCGGGATTAACATCCGAGGAATCGACCGGTGGATTAAATTCCACGCTATCTATTTTATACCCAAATTTTGCCAATTCGGGTATATGTTCAAGAATTTGGTCGAAATTAACCGGCTTTAAGGAACCTGTTTTATGATCCTTAATCATGCCAATAGTTCCACCTGTATAAACCAGCAATACAGCAGGTTGACTAGTTTTGTTTGTTTCTGTCAAATCTTCCTAAATTAAAAAGTTTTTCTGCATTTTCGCTTGTAATTGAAGCAACCGATTCTACGTTAACATTCTTTATTTCAGCAATTTTCTTTGCAACAATATTAATATAAGCACTCTCGTTTCTTTTTCCTCGAAAAGGTACGGGAGCAAGATATGGCGAATCGGTTTCAAGTAAAATTTTAGAAAGGCAAATATTTTCCAAAACCTTATCTAAACCGGAATTTTTGAAAGTAACAACTCCTCCTATTCCAAGCATAAAGCCTAAATTTACTGCTTGTTCTGCTTGTTCCAAATTTCCCGAAAAACAGTGAAACACCCCGCGCAAATTTGTAAGCGAAACATTTTCAATAACATTAAAAACTTCATCGAAGGAGTTCCTAACATGTATTACTATGGGTAAGTTTAATTGCGAAGCCCATTGAAGCTGTGTTTTAAATGCAATAATTTGTTTGTCGAGATGCGTTTTATCCCAATAAAGGTCAATTCCCGTTTCTCCAACAGCAACGATATTTTCAAATGTCAAAGAACTTTTAACGCGGTCCAGTTCTTCTTCATAATTTTCTTTCACCGATGTGGGATGAAGACCCATCATAGGAAGGCAATGGTCGGGGAACTCATTAGCCAAACTAAGAAGAGGTTCTATAGTTGAGCTATCAACATTAGGCAGGAGCATTTTAACAACGCCATTATTAACAGCCTTTTGAACAACCTCTTTACGATCTTTTTCAAATTCGGGTAAATACAAATGAGTATGTGTATCAACAAACTTCATTCGGTAAGTTTTAATAACAAAAATCGTGCAAAAATACGCAAAAATTGGATTTTAGTCCTAAGTATTGTGTTTTTAGTTAAAAAAAAACCGCTCCAAAAGATTGGAGCGGCAATTTAATAAATTTTTAGGCTTTGATTAAACAACTCCGTGAGCCATCATAGCATTTGCAACTTTTACAAATCCACCAATGTTAGCACCTTTCACATAGTTGATAAATCCGTCGGCTTCTTTACCATGTTTTACGCAAGTAGCGTGAATATCTTTCATGATAGTATGAAGTCTTTGGTCAACTTCTTCGCGAGTCCAAGACAGACGAAGTGAGTTTTGTGACATTTCAAGACCTGAAGTAGCAACACCACCTGCATTAGCTGCTTTACCGGGACCAAATAAGAATTTGTGTTCCATGTAAATTTCAACTGCTTCAGGAGTAGAAGGCATGTTAGCACCTTCGGAAACACAGAAACAACCGTTTGCAGCAAGAGCTTTAGCATCGTTACCGTCAACTTCATTTTGTGTTGCACAAGGAAGAGCAACCTCGCACTTAATACCCCAAGGACGTTTTCCTTCGTAATATTCGCAACCGTATTTATCTGCATATTCTTTAATACGTCCACGTTTTACGTTTTTAAGTTCCATTAGGAAAGCAAGTTTGTCGTTGTCAATTCCTGCAGGGTCGTAAATAAAACCTTGTGAATCGGAAGCAGTAACACATTTTCCGCCAAGCTCATTTACTTTTTCAATAGCGTACTGAGCAACGTTACCTGAACCTGAAACAGTAACAGTCTTTCCTTTAAAGCTATCGCCTCTGGTTTTCAACATTTCTTCAGCAAAGTAAACACAACCGTAACCTGTAGCTTCAGGACGAATTAGTGAACCACCCCACTCAAGACCTTTACCGGTAAGAACTCCGGTAAACTCATTACGAAGTTTTTTGTACATACCGAACATGAAACCAATTTCTCTTCCACCAACACCTATATCTCCTGCAGGAACGTCGGTGTTAGGACCAATGTGACGGAATAATTCAGCCATAAAGCTTTGACAGAAAGCCATAACTTCGTTGTCTGATTTTCCTTTAGGATCGAAATCGGAACCTCCTTTTCCACCACCCATAGGAAGTGTAGTAAGTGAATTTTTAAATACTTGCTCGAAAGCTAAGAATTTCAATACACCAAGGTTAACAGTTGGGTGAAATCGCAAACCACCTTTGTATGGTCCAATTGCGCTGTTCATTTCAATACGGAAACCTCTGTTAATTTCTACTTCACCTTTGTCGTTAACCCAAGGAACTCTAAACATTAATACTCTTTCAGGTTCACAAATTCTCTCAAGAATTTTTGCGTGCTTGTACTTAGGATTTTCTTCAACGTAAGGAATCAATGATTCTACCACCTCTTCTACAGCCTGGTGGAATTCCTTTTCAGATGGATTTTTGGCAATTACATTTGCCATGAATTTCTCAACTCTTGGATCTTTTGCACTCATTTTTAAGTTTTTTAAAAAGTTAATTAATAGTTGTTTGTTTGTTTTTTAGTTAATTAGTTATACGTTTTGTTTGTTGTTGTTTGTTAGTAAAACAATATTACGCAATTTTTCAGATTTGACAAAAATTTTATGATTTGTTTAAAAACATGAAATACAAGGAAGTAAATTCTAGAAAATGTGTTCTACAACAATCCTGTATTAAAAAATTGGAATTAT
>JAFGXD010000046.1 GCA_016936815.1 Bacteroidales bacterium | reverse complement strand
TTAAACCTTTCTAGCCCCGAACATTGTATTCCCCAAACCCGCCGTAATGTAATGATGATTGGAAGAAAGAATTGGTTTTAGGCGGAATGTGGGAGAGGGTTTTGTTTGTGGTTAATTTGTTCGTCGTTAGTTCGTTTGTCGTTAGTTCGTTAGTTGTTATTTTGTTTGTCGTTATTTCGTAATTCGTTTTGAATCCAATTTTTCCAAAGCAATTTACTCCAAAAGGAGTATTGTTAGTCAGCATTAATAGTATTTTCTTTGAATAATTAAACTGCATAAATAATTCAGTATAAGGAAATAAATTTACGGCCATGAAAAGTTTATCGGAGAATTTAGAGAGAATCAGGAGAATAGACCACCTGATACAGACCAAAGCTACCGGAGCCCCTGTTGACTTGGCAAAAAAACTTGGTGTTAGTGAGCGAACCGTTTACGAATTAATAAAATTTATTAAACATGAAATGTCTGCACCGGTAAAATACAGCAGAATACAAAGAACTTATTATTTTGAACGAGAAGGTAAATTAATTTGTGGCTGGAATGAAATGTAAAAATTTGTTAAAAAATAAAAAAATGGTATATTTGAAAAATAGAAAGTTTGGGGTTGGGGATTAGCTGGTTGTGGTTTTGTCGTTTGTCGTTTGTGGTTTGTCGTTTGTGGTTGGGGAAACGACTAACTATAAACAAAACAACGAATTAACGACAAACGACAAACGAACCAACAACAAACAAAATAACGAATTAACGATAAAAAAAATGGCAACCATAAAAAAATTCGAAGACTTGGAAATTTGGAAACTATCGAGAGAAATGTCGAAGAATGTTTATTTACTAACATTTAAGGATGAATTCTCGAAAGATTTTGGATTAAAAGACCAGATTCGAAGGTCGTCCGGTTCAGTAATGGATAATATTGCAGAAGGATTTGGAAGAGGTGGAAACAAAGAATTTACAAACTTCTTAACCTATTCCGTAGCCTCATGCAACGAAGTAGAATCTCAATTATACAGAGCAATTGATAATGAATATATTAGCAAAGAAGAATTTGATTTTTGTTATGAGCTATGTGAAAAAATAATCTCTAAAACAGGCAGTTTCATAAGATATCTAAACGAATCGAATATAAAAGGCATAAAATATAATAATCGAGTAAATGAACTGGAAATACGATATGGAAATTATGAAGATGAATGTTGAAACGTTTGTGGTTTAGACGTTTGTCGTTTGTGGTTTGTGGTTTGTGGTTTTGTCGTTTGTCGTTTGTCGTTTGTGGTTGGGGAAACGACTAACTATAAAGAAAATAACGAATTAACGACAAACGACAAACAAAATAACAACAAACGAACCAACAACAAACAAAACAACGAATTAACAACAAACAACAAACGAATTAACAACAAACGAAATAACGAAATAACGACAAACGAATAAAAAAAATGAAAAATCTATTTTTAACTATCGCAATGTTAATCTCATTCGGCCTGTTTTCTCAAACACAATGGCAGGAACAAAACTCTTCAATTACCAACCATATAAATTCGGTTTATTTTTCCAATTTGAATAAAGGCTGGGCCGTAGGAATTGGCGGAAAAATTCTAAACACACCCGATGGTGGCTATCATTGGGCAGAACAAACCTCCGGAACAAGTACTTCGCTTTATGATGTGTTTTTTGTGAATAACAGCAAAGGGTGGGCAGTTGGCAACGGGGATCTGATACTTGCGACAAATAATGGAGGTTCTACATGGTCTCAGCAAAGTTCAAGCGGATATGATTTGTCATGCATTCAGTTTATTGACGAAAACACAGGGTTTGCTGCGGGAGAAACAGGGGCTTTCAAATATACTACCAACGGTGGATCAGCATGGACTGACAGAGAAAATACAACAACTTATCCAGATGCCAATGCAATACATTTCTTCGATGCTAATAACGGGCTTTTAGCTTGTAACCTTGGAAAAATATACAAAACAAGCGACCAGGGAGTAAGCTGGACACAAATAAGTACTGGTATTTCAAACGACCTTACCGATGTTTGTTTTCCAACCCCAACAACAGGTTATGCCTCTGCAAAAGGTGGAAAAGCCGTTAAAACTACCGATGGAGGTAATACATGGACAGAAATTTCAGTTCCTGTAACAACAGATTTGCTTTCAGTTTCATTTGTAAGTGAACAAGAAGGGTATGTTTGTGGATCGAGTGGAAAAATACTATATACAAACAATGGTGGCACATCTTGGGAGGATGTTTCTTGGGCTTCATTTACAGGTAACTGGTTTGAAGCCTTTGCATTAACAGAAAACTTAATTTGGATGGCAGGTGCAAGCGGAACAATAATTAGAAAAGATACTTGGGATGAAATATGTATGGTAACGGTGGATCACGATTACAACAAAAATAAAGTTGTTTGGGAAAAAGTAAACGGTATTGGTACAGAATATTATAACATTTACAAATTGCAAGGAGTTAGTTTTGCATATCAGGATTCAATTTTATTTACAGCATTAACCGATTGGGTAGATTGGATGTCTAATCCTGCAGCAATGTCGGCACAATATAAAATTTCATGTGTAGATTCCTTTGGAAACGAATCGCCTCTAAGTAATTATCACCAAACCATTAACCTAATAAACACCTACAATGCAACAACGCACGTTAGCGGCCTTATTTGGAATCCTTATGTAATAGAAGATGGAAGTTTTTTAACAGATTGGTATTATATTTACCGAGGTCTTGATGATACATCTATGGAGTTAGTAGATTCAGTTTCGGCAGCAGGAGCCACAAACTTTAACGACAACGATGTTTACGAAGCATATTTCTACTACATAGGTGTTAACAAAGCCTCGGGCTGCGCACCAACGGGTTCTGCAAAGGATGTAGGAGGGCCATATCAGCAGTCGGTTTCTAATTTGGAGGATACAAATTTGGATAATAGTATTGAGGAAATTGAAGGAGCCGCATTAAAAATCTACCCCAACCCCGCCACCAACCAAATAACCATTTCATTGCCAAAAGAATTACAGATTACGAATTACGAATTACGGATTACGGATATTACCGGGAAATTAATTTTATTGGCGGGTGATAGAGACAAGGCATGCCTTGTCTCAACCACCCCACAAACCATTTCAAACCAACCCAAAAAAATCCAAATAGATATTTCGGGGTTTGAGGCGGGGGTTTATTTTGTGGAGGTAGCGGGCGAGAGGGTTTTTAGGGGAAAGGTGGTAATAAATTAAAAAGAATAATTATGGATACAAAAAATCTCTGTTTAGTTATTTTCTTGTTTTCTTCTACTTTGCTTATTAGTCAACATTCTATTAGCTATTCAATAGCCGAATCAAACGATTTTTTAAATAAAGAAAACAATCATAAAAATAGAAACTCAACAAAAGGAGTAATCTTTTCTGAAGATTTCGAAGATGGAGTGATGCCATCCGGTTGGACAACTATTGCTGGAGATTGTGATTGGGAGGTAAGTAATGACGGAAGTAGTGAATCTTTTGAAATCCCCCCAACATCATTTTATGCTTATGTAAATGACGATTGGTGCGATGGAGATATGTCGGATGTTTGGCTAATTTCTCCATTAATAGACTTTTCAGGATTTTCCTCAGTATCATTTTCATTTTGGTCTGTTAACGAATATGATGATTGTAAAGTAATGATTTCTACAGATGGGGGATCAACATGGGAGGAAATCAATTATCTGGATGACAATGCAACTTGGACTGAAATCGAAATATCTTTAGACGATTATGTGGGTAACCAAGTAAAGATAGCCTTCCAATACTGTGATCTTTGGGCATGGGGCTATGGCTGGGCTATTGACGATATTATTATTCAATCTATAGAAAATAATGATATTGGTATTGAATATGTCAAACCTTCAGGTTATTTTCAAGCGGGTATGAGTTTTTATCCATATATTCAAGTAACAAACTTTGGAACTTTAAGTCAGGATGATTTTATTATTTCATTAACAATAAATGATGGAATCTCAGATATTTATACTTCAGAAAAAAATATCATAAGCGCAAACCTGAGCTATGGTCAGTCACAGATTTTCTATTTTGATGATATTTGGATGGGGGAATTAAATGAAGAATATTTTGTTCACGCTGAGATTATTCTAACCGGAGATGAATTCACTACCAATAATTTGCTGGACACTTCAGCAACTGCTATAGAAATACATCCGGCATATGTAATTAATCAAACCCATTCTTCATTTTCAACATTATTATTAAATGATAGTCAAGAATCATTTATTGAAGACATAAATACTTTTAATTTTCCTATGGCTTTAGAATTTTCATCAAATGGGAATCTTTTTTTGATTAGGTATAGTCCTGCTCAATTATCAATGCTAGATTATTCTACTGGTATCGAATCAATTATTGGTGAAATTATTGGTGCTACGGGTAGTCCTACAAGTTTATCTTATAATTGGTTAACAGAAACAATGTATATGATTTGTCTTGATTCTGATTTTCAACCCCACTTAGGCACAATTGATCTTGAAACTGCAATCTATACTGAGATTGGCACCGGAGAAGGAGCAATTATTGCTGCAGAATTTGATATTCTGGGCAATTTATATGGAATAGCAATAGACTCTGATAAATTATATCAAATAAACACTAGTACTGGTCTAACAACAGAAGTTGGTTCTTTAGGTATAGACATAAATTATGGCCAAGATATTTCCTTCGATAGATTAAACGAAAAAATGTTTGGACTATTAAATACAAATTTTTCGGGTTTATATGAAATAAATTTGTCTACCGGAAATTGTTTGATAATTGACACACTAGAAAACCAATATTCTTGTTTTGAAATTGCTGATTGGCAGTATTGCAGCAGTCCTGCCTATTTGTATGCAGATAATATTAGCCTGAATTCTGCTGATTTTCACTGGGCTGAATTGGGCTCAGCAAATCTTTGGAATTTGAAATGGGGGCCTATGGGTTTTGACATAAGTGAAGGAACAATAATTGATAGTCTAATTGCTTCAGATTATTCTATTTCAGGTTTATTAGAAGGTGAGTATTATAGCTTTTATATACAATCAGTCTGCGATGAATCTAATAGTAGTTGGGTCGGTCCATATACTTTTAATACATTACCGGATTGTACAAATCTTACTAATATTGAAGAAGGTTTTGAAAATAGTGTTCCTCCTTTTTGTTGGAATACTTTTCAAAATGGCTTTGGAACAAATACTTGGGAACAAACTAATGAGTTGATTAATACCGGGAGCTTCTCAGCTATAGCAAATTGGGAAAATTCAGGAGGGGTTAACCAACAATGGCTAGTTAGTCCAAATATTCAATTGTTTGACAACCCTTCACTAAGTTTCTATATTAGTAATGCTTTCGAGGAAGAATATTTTTCAAACTTTATTGTAAAAGTATCCACTGATGATGATTATTTGAATACTTCTGAATATTCTGATATTTTGACTTTAAGTGAATCTGATATTTCCTATAATTGTTTTAACCTTATTGAAGTTGATCTTTCTTCTTTTAGCGGACAAAATGTTTTTATTGCTTTTGTAATGGTGGATGATAATGGTGATTCTTGGTATTTGGATGACATACAATTGGAAAATACCGTTACTATTAATTTAGAACCCCAACTAACAAATAATATTTCTATATTCCCTAATCCAAATAATGGATATTACAATATTTTAAATGCCAATGGATATAATGTGGAAATCTATGATTTAACTGGTAAAAAGGTTCATGCATTTTTTATTGACAATCAAATGTTTACGCCTTCTTTAGACATGCTTTCAGATGGCACTTATCTAATGAAATTTGAGAAAGACGGCAAGTTTGTTAAAAAAGTCTTACAAATTATTAAATAATACCCAAAACTTATGAAAAAGTCCTTTATTCATCTTTTACTTATTGTGATTCTCTCTAACTTGGAAGTCAATGCTCAACTGGAAAGAATTAGTTATGGTAATGCAAATAACATAAGTGCACTTTGCGAACAAGATAATTATTTATGGATAGGTACCGATTTTGGTCTTTTTAAAAGACATAAGAATGGAAATCTTGTTGCCCACTTTACTCAGGAAAATTCCGGCTTAATATATAATAGTGTACAAACACTTGCCATAGATTTTGCTAATAACCTATGGATAGGAACACATGAAGGCCTTTCATGTTATAATACAAACCTTAATACTTGGCAATCATATGATGAAAATAACTCTGGCCTACCTGAAAATGATGTAATGTCTATTTCCATTGATCCTTCTGGCATTCTTTGGATTGGCACCTGGGGAGGTGGGCTTGTTAAATTTGACGGAGAAAACTGGTTGGTTTATAATGAAGAAAACTCAGGTATATCAGGTGATTTAATTTGGTCTGTTTTTGTTAGTGAAACTGATGTGAAATGGATTGGTACTAGACATGGACTATCAAAATTCGATGGAAATTCATGGACAATTTATGATACTTACAACTCTCCCCTTCTTCACAATGACGTTTATACAATTATTAAGGATTTGGATGGATTAATTTGGATTGGAACAAGAGGTGGAGGGTTAGCAAAATTTGATGGTAGCAATTGGACAATATTTGACACTTCAAATTCTTCAATTCCAAATAATGCAGTGCTTTCATTATTACAAAAAACAAATGATGAATTATGGGTAGGCACATATGATGGGTTAGCAAAATATAATACATCAACATGGGAAATATTTAATTCAAGTAATTCCGGCTTACCAGATAACATTATTAATACCATGTTTTTTGATGCAAATGATAATATGTGGATTGGAACTAATTTTGGAATAACAAAATATGATAATACTAATTGGTTAACTTATAATTTTCCTGATAATTTTTTGCCAAGTAACTGCATTAATGTCATATTTCAGGACAATTCAAGTAATTTATGGTTTGGAACGGAGCGTGGACTTGTTAAATATGATGGAATTAATTGGACGGCTTTGAATACTTCAAATTCGAATTTGACTGTTGACGAAATTGATGCAATCGTTGAGGATAATGAAGGATATTTATGGATTGCAATACCTAATAGTGGCCTGGCTAAATTTAAAGATTCTGTAATTGCTATTTATGATGATGTGAATTCCGGATTGCCAGGAACTAATATTACAAGTCTCAAAATTGACCTGACACAAAATATATGGATAAGTACTTTTGGAAATGGTATTGCAAAATTTGATGGCAGTTCTTGGACTGTTTATAACTCTTCTAACTCACCTCTACCTGATGACAGTGTTTATGAAATATTAATTGATTCCAATGGTAATAAATGGTTTTGTACTTGGGATGGATTGGTTCGTTTTAACGAATTAACAGGTTGGATTGTTTTCAATACAGGTAATAGTGGTATTCCAGATAATATTGTTACAAACATTAGCGAGGATACTATTGGCAATTTTTGGGTGGGCACATCAGATGGATTGGCTAAATTTGATGGTACTAATTGGACTATTTATAATGAGTATAATTCTGAATTGCCCACTAGCAACATTAGTAAAATTTATATTGATGAATATAATATCAAATGGATTGGATATTTTAATGGCTTATCTAAGTTTGACAACGAAAATTTCATTAATTATGAAGTAGAGTCAATTGTTTTTGATATATTAATGGATAACAATTCAAATCTTTGGTGCGGAACTTGGGATATGTTATATAAATTTACATGTCAGAATCCAATAGTTGATTTTTTTGCTGATACTGTATGCTTCCCGGATAATGTTACCTCTATTACTAATCAGTCTTCAATTATTGATGTTTTTACAAAATACGAATGGGATATTGGAAATAACGACACAATTGATTTTGTAAGTCAAAATTGTACATATCTATTTCAGTCTCCTGGAATTTACCCGGTAAAATTAACTGCATCCAATACAGTTTGTAAACAATCCTTGACCAAAAATGTCACTGTTGGAATATTACCAGATATTGAAATTGTCTCTTCTTTGAATAGAAACTTTTGTTATGGACAAGAAACTACACTCTCAATTTCTGATAATAACGCAAATTCAAGCATTGAATACGATTTTTTTTGGTCAACTGAAGAAAATGCCTCTGATATTTCAGTTTCTGAATCCGGAAATTACTCCGTTATAGTTTCCAACTACAATTGCTTTGATTCTGCACATATTAACATCAATGTCCAAAAACCCTTTGAAAACGAACAAATATGCCTTGTAACGGTTGATACTTCAACATGGAAGAACAAAATAATTTGGGAATCTACGGACGAGTTAGGCTCCTCTGGTTTTTATGTTCATAAAGAAATTGCATATAACATATACTCTGTTATAGGTTATGTTCCTTTTGGAGAGGAATCTTTCTTTATTGACTACTCAAGCTCGCCAGAAGCAAAAGGAGAAAAATATAAATTAACTGTAATAGATACTTGTGGGAACGAATCAGAAATGTCTGACTTCCACAAAACAATGAACCTCACCCTTTCATCATTTGGTAATACAATGGGGTTGTCGTGGAATTATTATGAAGTTGAGGACGGAAGTTTTACACCTTCCCTTTATTATATTTTTAGGGGAACAGAACCAGATAATTTGGAATTAGTTGATAGTGTATCAGGTAGTTTTAATTCATGGAATGATGTGGATGTATACGAAGTTTATTATTATATGGTAGGAGCTGTGCGTGATGGTTGTGGAAGTAACTCAAAATCCACATACACATCATTCTCCAATAAAAAAGATAATACTGAATTTATTGGAATATATGAGCTGTCCGGCTTCCTCCCCCTCTCCATCTACCCCAACCCCGCCACCAACCAAATAACCATTTCATTGCCAAGGGAATTACAAAATACGGGTTACGAATTACGGATTACGGATATAACCGGGAAAGAGTTGAAAGTTCATCAAGTTGAAAGTTTATCAAGTGTGGTTAGTATTGATGTTTCGGGATTTGAGACAGGGGTTTATTTTGTGGAGGTTTTGGGTGAGAGGGTTTATAGGGGGAGGGTGGTGGTTGAGTAAAAACATTTTAATATGAAAGCAAAATTTTTCTTTTTCGTTTTACTAATCAGTCTTCTTGGTTTTAGCCAAGTTAAGGCAGATACAATTTATACAACATTACCACACCCTGTACAATATTTTTGTGAGGATGTTAATGATTTTACTACATTTGTATTCTATAAACCTACTGGTTTTTTGGGAGTAACAGATTGGTTTGTTAATTCTATACCTGTTGGTTCTGGAGATAGTATTATTTTTATTCCAACTGCTGTTGGATTTGTGGATATTACTGCTGAATGGAATGGTAACTGGGAAGGAACATTAATATATCTTTATTCTGATTCGCCACCACACCCAACATTTGATGTGTTGTCTGGTGGACAGGTAAATATTTCAGGAGATACTGCTTGGATGTGTGATCCATCTCTTCTGCTTGTTGCAGATAATATTAGTGGAGATGATCATGTATATATGCAATGGTCTGGTCCTGGTGGTAATATGTCTGGTAATCCTATTACGGTTACTACATCTGGAAGATATTATTTCGAAAGAAGTAATCCATGTGGAGTGACACTTGATTCGATTGAAGTGATTGCTTTGCCTACGCAAGCTCCTTTTTGGAATGATACAGTTTTTTGTAATGCTACTGTATCACTTACCTTGGATGTTGGGCCTGGTTGGATTTCTGACTGGAATACTACAGAAACTACACAAAGTATTTATGTAGATACTGCTGGCACGTATATTGTTCAATTAACAAATGCTTGTGCTAATACTTCAGCGAGTATTACTGTTGAAGAGCAAACGTATCCGATACCGGATTTATCTGCTTTTATGGGATTTACTATGTGTGCGGATTCAGTTATTCTATTGGATCCATCACCTGGGTATACCTATGATAGCTATGAATGGTCTTGGCTTACAGGAACTGCTACAACACCAACACTTACTGTCTCTGGTTTAACTACCGGGAGTGGTATATACAACTTAACTGTTACGCAGGGTTCTTGTGTAGAGATGACTTGTGTTTTTTGTGAATTCTTTTTAGAACCACTTACGCCTGAAATCTGTTTAGTATCTGTAGATCCTGCTATTAACAAAAATATGGTGATGTGGTTATCTGATATGGAACCTTTTCCCGGTGATCCTCAGTATCCAGAAATAGCTTCGTATAATATCTATAAAGCAGTTGGTGTTAATTCATGGCAATTGTTAGGCAACTCTTCTGTTACAATGGAGTATACTTTTATAGATTATACCAGTAACCCTTCTGCATATTCAAGTGTATATAAGATTACTGCTGTTGATGAGTGTGGAGTGGAAAGTTTGAAATCGTTTTACCACAAAACAATTAACCTAACACTTTCAAATGTAGGCAGCACCATGGCTTTAAACTGGGAGGCCTATGAAGTAGAGGATGAAAGTTTCATTCCCGACAAATACTATATTTATAGAGGGGAAGACGAAACAAGTTTCGAACTAATTGATTCAGTAAGTGGCTATGTACATTCATACAACGACATAGGAGTTTACGAGGTTTATTATTATATGGTAGGAGCTGTTCGGAGTGATTGTGATTTTACCAACCGATCTGCTATGTCAAACCGAGCAGATAATGAAGAGCTAATATTATCAATGAGAGAAAACAACGGCTACCTCCCCCTCTCCATCTACCCCAACCCCGCCACCAACCAAATAACCATTTCCCTGCCGAAAGAATTACGAATTACGAATTAATACATTATAACACTCTATTAATTTGTAATACAGATTATTAAAGCATCTCTTTTCACATGTGAGTAACAAATAGGAAACTTTTTATGTCCAATCTTTTATAATTATTTACAATTATTTCGATTTTCAATTATTCGATTTATCTCGATATTTTTAGACATAAATTTTCTTTTGCATTTTTTTCTATTATTTATCTGCTATTTATTTGCAACTTCCAAGTTAGATATTATCTGTAATAATTCAATGTTATGTATGATTAGTTTTTCAACTGCCCGCCTGCTTATTTCTGTCAGTTTTTTGCACCCTAATCTGTTTTTCAAAATTATTGGTTTGCACTTTATTAGTTTCCGGTATGTATCTGCAAAGGTGGAAAGCCGAACAAACATCCACAACAGAAGATAACCCCGACTCTGCCGGTCGGGATTCACAATTCTA
>JAFGXD010000045.1 GCA_016936815.1 Bacteroidales bacterium | reverse complement strand
AATTAATATAAAAAAATTAGATTTCTAAAATATTTTAATATGTTAGAAAGAATTAGGAAAAATAAGAGTGAGAAACATTACAATAATCCTGAAAATGGAATTTTCGAGGACAGTCGATTTGTCTCGGCATTTGAAAGTTTCTAGCCATCAGCTATTAGCTATTAGAATCTTATTCCTGTTGAATAGCCAAACCAATATCTAACAATGTTATTATTTGAATTGGTGTTTTCAGCAAAGTAATTTAACGGACTCATGTTGAGATTATTGGCATAGATAGTTTCAGCCTTTTTAAGCGAAATATTGAATGAAGGACCTGCGAAAATAGCAAATTTATTATTTAATTTGTATGCAAAAGAAATTCTTAATTGATTCCAAATATTCAAATTATCTACATGAATAAAACTTGAAAACCTATTTTCGGGTTTTTTAATTCCTGTCCACATTTCTCTATGTAGAGTATTTTCAATATTCAGATTAATTTTTTCAGAAAATGAAACTTCAGTTCCAATACCAAAACCAAAAGAAAAACGATTATTAGCTCCTTTAAGTTTTCCCAGACTATAAATGTTGTAAAGACGCTTAACTCCTAACTTCCCCGAAAAAAAGAAATTCATGCCATCGGAATTAGAAATTTCGAAACCTGAATAGCCACCATTGCCAACAATATTAATAAAACCAACAGGCACGCCAACAATTGAATCGCAAACATTTATAAAACCTGCAATTTGCGCACCCTTAACAAATTTTGCAACATTAATAAAACCTCCTAATTGCAGACCGGTAAAATCGTTGGCATTATTAATAAACCCAGCCATTTGAAAACCCCTAACCTTAAGAGCCGAATTCATAAAACCACCTATTTGTATACCTTTTATATCTCCTGATGCATTAATAAAGCCGGCAAGCTGAAAATATAATTCACTTTCTTCCCCCATATTCATAAAACCCGCTATTTGTACTCCCTTAACTTCCCCACTGTTAATATTTCCAAAACCGGCAATTTGAAGTCCATGCATATGATTTTTGTTGAAATTGAGAAACCCTGCAAGTTCAAATCCCTGAACCCCGCCAGTTATTCCAAGAAATGGGTTTAAAGAAATATTATAAATTCTCTTAGTTGTTTTACCTAAATCGGTTGACAAAGGAGGGCTTATTAAAGTAAATTGAAAAACCCTTAAATCCGGTCTAGTTCCATAACCCTCATTATCATTATATTGAGAAAAAGAAAATAGAAAAATAAATAGAAGCGCAAACAAAAAAGCATATCGCATAATAATGATGTTAAAGGTTATGTTAGAAATGACAAAATAAAGAAAAAAGTTGCATTGTGAAACAATAAGTAATAAACTATATTTGTTTTTTCAAATTTAAGCAAACAATATGAAGTATTTAATTATTTTTATTTCAGCCATATTTCTTTATTCCTGTGCAGGCGAAGAAGCGGAAAAAAGCATGGAAGATTTAGGAATTACAGCTAAATCTAAAGAAGACAAAAACATATTAAGAGGTGAAGAACTGAAGGTTTTTGAAGGAAACTACATTTACAGAGACAAAAACCCACAGTTAAATCACATGATAATTTTAAAATGGGAAAATGATAGCCTCTTAGCGGAATACAAAGGCTGTGAAACACTAAAAGATAGTTCCATAACATATTATATTACACCTATTTACGAACTCAAACTTACTGAAAATGGAGATATTAGTTTTAAACTAAAAGAAAGAATGTTATTTTTTGAACCGGTAAAATTAAATCAAAAAAAATTTAAAGGCAGAGTTGAATATTCTAAAACAGATATTATTTTTTCCGGGCTGATTAATGGTGGAAGAATTGAATTAAAATGCCAGAACAAAGCAGGATGTTGCAGGGAAGAGACCATGATTTTCGAAAAAGATGAATATGAAATTGAACTTTCTGAACCAACCACAGTTTTTTCATACAAAAAGCTTGTTGAAGTTGGTAATTATGGTTCTTGCAGAGTTTTTGAATTACATAATGGATATGGGGAAAAAATAAAAGTGCCGGAAGAAGTTGAAAATCAATTCGATTGTCCTTCTGTACTAATTTTGGCACCCGATTATTCATATTTAGTGTATAATGAAGGAACAGGGTTAAAGTCGTACTCATTTTACGATAATGCAGTTCATACAATAGCAAATTTTAAGCCCGGCTCGGAAGGAGTTTCGGGAATAGAATGGTCACCTAACAAAGAAAAAATAATGTTTGTAGAAATAAATCAACAAAAGCACGATTCTTTAACACAAATATTTATTATTGATATGCATCAAGGCAATGCAACAAACAGGCTTGTTTTGGATTTACCGGTGAACTTTGTATGTGGCAGTTTTTGTTCTTCGGATGCAGGAGAAGATTTCAGGTTTAAGAACAATCAAACTGCTATATTTAAAAGGCATTGGTCAGCACAGTACAAACCAGAAGAAGAACAGTCTATTCCATTAAACAAATAAGAAAAATGAACTACTATTTTGTAACCGGTTCTAGCAGAGGAATTGGAAAAGCAATAGTTGATTTGCTTTTGGAAGATTCTAATAATTATGTTTTTGGTTTATCCCGAACAGAATCGAAAAAAAGAAAAAACTTCAAATATATTAAGATTGATTTTGTCTTACCTTTTCAAGTTAACAATTTTGTTTTTCCAAAGCTAATAGAGCCTGAATCTATACATTTAATAAATAATGCAGGTGTATTAGGACAAGTTAAACAGCTTGGCAGGTTAAAATCAGAAGAAATAATAAAAACTTATAACATCAACATTATTTCTCCTGCAATACTATGTAATAGTTTTATAAACACATATAAAGATTTTGAGGGTAAAAAAGTTATAATAAATGTTAGTTCAGGTGCAGCAAGGCATGCAATAGAATCTTGGTCAGCCTATTGTTCTTCAAAATCAGCATTAGACATGTTTTCACAGGTAGTTTGGGAAGAACAGGCAAATTTTGTAAAAAATCCCGTAAAAATATATTCTGTAGCCCCCGGCATAGTTGAAACAGTTATGCAGGAAGAGATAAGGAAGTTGAATAAGGAAGATTTCAGAAAAGTTAACACATTTATTTCATACAAAACTAACAATCAGCTTTTAGAGCCAAGAGATTCCGCAAAAAAGATACTCTATGTAATAAACAACACATCGGCATTCGACAGCCCCATTTTGGATGTTAGAAATTTCTAAAGTATGAACTTGTAATATAGTTTTTAAATACTACAAAGAATCAACCAGCGATTTAAGGATTAAAAGACCGTCGGCATTTCCAATCTCCGAATCGGCAGCACGCTCCGGATGGGGCATCATACCAAAAACATTTCTATTTTTATTACAAATTCCTGCAATATTCTCAACAGAACCATTGGGATTAAACTGTTCAGAAACCTTAGCATTTTCGTCGCAATAACGGAACAGAATCTGATCATTAAGGTGTAATTCCTGAAGCACATCTTTTCCTGCATAATATCTACCTTCACCATGTGCAATTGGAATTTTTAATGCTTTTGAAGTATCAAGTCCCGAAGTAAAAACGGTTTTATTGGTAATTGGCTTGATATATTGATTTTTACAAATAAACTGTTGATTTGTATTATGGAGAAGGGCTCCGGGCAAAAGACCTGTTTCGCAAAGCACTTGAAAGCCATTACAAACGCCAAAAACATATCCCCCCTTATTTGCAAAATCTACAACCTTTTCCATAATGGGCGAAAATCTGGCAATAGCACCTGAGCGAAGGTAATCGCCATAAGAAAAGCCACCGGGAAGTGCAATTGCATCAACATCTTGCAAGTTTTTATCTTTATGCCAAATCTCTACAACATCTTGTTTCAAAATAGTTTGAAGAGAATAAATCATATCATGATCGCAATTGGATCCCGGAAAAATTACTACACCAATTTTCATTTTTTTTATTTTATTCAGATTTAAAAATAATCCGACGTTTAAAGTTCCAAAGATATTGATAATAAAAAAATACAACAATTACCTAGATACTATTTTTCTATCATTTATTAACAAGATGTAAATAGATACCTATTAATAATTTACGATAAGCCAAATAGAAAATCACAATAATTTTCAATTATTAATATACAAAATAAGACTACATTGGATCTACATCAATACTCACAATTAGCATTCTGTAATCGGGATGCATTTTAATTTTGTCTATAATTTCCTGAAGTTTATCTTTTACGGTTTTTCCGGCTTTTTCCTTTTCAATTTTAATTAAAATAGTTTTTAAATATTTATTTTGAACTCTGTTAATAACAGGATCTTCCGGCCCCAGAATTCTTTTACCAAAAAAACTCCTTAGCATTTTCCCCATTTGTATTGCTGCTGAATTTAAAACATTAGGGTACTGGTGTTTAATTGTTATTTTTATTAATTTGAAAAAAGGCGGATAAGCGAAATTCTTTCTTTCAAGCAATTGATTGTTAAACATTTCAAGGTAATCGTTGTTAATTACTTGCCTAATAATTGTATGTGTGGGTTGGGTAGTTTGTATAATTACCTTACCTCTTTTATTTTTTCTTCCGGCTCTTCCACTTACCTGCGACATTAGCTGAAAAGCTCTTTCGAAAGCTCTAAAATCAGGGAAATTCAACAAATTATCTGCATTTAAGATTACAACCAAGCTAACATTGTCGAAATCAAGCCCTTTTGTAATCATTTGAGTACCAATAAGTATATTAGTTTTCTTCTCTTCAAAATCAGTGATAATTTTTTCATATGCCTTTCTGGTACGAGTTGTATCTAAATCCATTCTTGCAATTCCGGCCTCAGGAAAAAAAATGGCCATTTCTTCTTCAATTTTCTCTGTGCCAAATCCTTTTGTTTCCATAGAAATTCCTTCGCAGGCCAAACAACGGGAGAAAGTATCAACAGAATACCCACAATAATGACAAACAAGAGTATTTGTAAATTTGTGATAAGTAAGGCTTACATCGCAATGCTTACATTTTGGCACCCAACCACAAAGGGAGCATTCTAAATATGGCGAAAAACCTCTCCTGTTTTGAAAAAGTATTACCTGTTCTCCTTGCTCTAAAACAGTTTTTATATTTTCAATAACATCTTCAGAAAAGTGAGAGTGCATTTTTTTTCTTCTTCTTTCTCTACCTGTGTCTACAATTTCAATTTCGGGAAGAAGAATATCTAAATACCTTGTTTTAAGATTAGTAAGTGCAAACTTTTCAATTTTTGCATTAAAATAAGATTCAATAGATGGAGTGGCAGTTCCCAACAGCACCTTGGCATTATGCATAGATGCTAAAACAATTGCTGTATCTCGGGCATGATATCGAGGTGAAGGATCGAATTGTTTATAAGAATTCTCATGTTCTTCGTCAATTATTACCAATTGCAAATTACTGAAAGGTAAAAAAACAGAAGATCGTACGCCTAAAACAAGACTGTATTTTTCGCAGTTTAACACTTTCTTATATACCTCCACTCTTTCTGAATCGGAATATTTTGAATGATAAATACCAACTTTTTCTCCAAAAACTAAAGTTAGCCTATTAATAATCTGAGCAGTAAGTGCTATTTCCGGAAGTAAATATAGCACCTGTCCTCCCCTTTCGATTACTTGCTGAATTAGATTTATGTATATTTCTGTTTTTCCACTAGAAGTAACACCATGAAGAAGAACGACATTCTGTTTAGTAAATTTTTGCTTAACATCTTCCAAACATTCAATTTGAGATGTATTAAGCTCATTTACAGCAACTATTGCTTCTGTATTGGATTTCATTCTGTCAACTTCCACATATTTTTCAACAATGAAACCTTTTTTTACTAAATTTTTTAGCATAGCTGAATCTGCACCCGCCTCGTTAAGAAGATTCTTCCTGGAAACGGATTTCGGATTATCATTTTGCATAATGCCGGTTAATTGCAGAAATTGCATAAATAGTTCTAATTGCTTATTAGCTTTCTTTAGCGAATCAAAAATTTCGTGTAATTTGTTCTTATCTTTTGCAAAATCTTCAGGTAAATCAAGAAAAATCTCGGTTTTTGGCTTATATGATTGCGAAAGTTTTTCTTCCGTAATTAGTACATTTTTATTTACCAAGGAATTAACATGAGCAACAATATTGTAGTTTTCCAAAGCCGAAGAAATTTCTTGTAGACTAGCAGTTTTTTTTTCATTCAACAAAGTATAAATCTTTTCTTCAATGCCGGTCAACCTAATATTTTCATCAAAATCATTGTTAAGAAAGGCAATGGTTTCGCTTTCCAGTTTTAACCCTGAAGGCAAGGCGGCTTTATAAACTTCACCCAATGAGCACATGTAATAATCTGCTATCCATTTCCAGAGTTTCAGTTGAAAAGAATTTACAACAGGGTAATTTTCAAGCACTTCAATTATAAATTTTATCTCATAATTTTCAGGAGCATTATTATGAACATTAAATACAATTCCCGAATGAATTTTCTTCTTTCCAAACTGAACCACAACACGTATCCCAGGTTTTACAACATTTAGCAAATCATCAGGAATTCCAAAAGTAAACAATTTTGGAAGAGGAATAGGAAGAATAATATCGGCGTATTTATTTACAATTTTCATTCATACAAAAATATGAAAATGAAAACAGGTTTTAGAAAAAAGAGTAATTATTATTTTACAAAAACTAGTTAGAATTAAACATTCATAATATCAATAATGTCTAAAAATTCTTGTTTCATGGTTCGGTTATGCTTAATAGTTTTATTAAAAGGAACGTGAACAATTTCTCTATCCATATAACCGACCATAATACTTTTTTGATCGTCGAGCAAAGCCTGAACAGCTGCATTTCCAAGCAGAGTAGCAAGAAAACGGTCGAATGCAGATGGCGAACCGCCTCTTTGGATATGGCCTAAAATAGCGACTCTAACATCATATTCTTTGAAGTCTTCTTTAACCTTATTGGCAATAGCAAAAGCCCCACCGGCATCGTCGCCTTCGGCAACAAGAATAATATTACTGGATTTTTTTCTGCGATGTCCATCTTCCAAAAGAGATTTAAGTTTCTCGTGGGAAGTTTTAACTTCAGGAACCAGAATAGCTTCGGCACCGCATGCAATTCCGGAGCGCAAAGCAATAAAACCTGCGTCTCGCCCCATAACCTCAACAAAAAACAAACGATTGTGAGAACTAGCTGTATCTCTAATTTTATCCATTGCCTCAACAACTGTATTAACAGCGGTATCGAAACCTATTGTGTAGTCGGTACCATATAAATCGTTATCTATTGTTCCAGGAATTCCAACAAAAGGGATATCGTATTCTGTAGTAAAAATTTTTGCACCGGTAAAAGTTCCATCTCCACCAATAGCAACAACAGCATCAATTTCATGAATTTTCAGCTGTTCATAGGCTCTTTTTCTACCCTCAGGAGTTCTAAACTCTTCGCTACGTGCTGATTTTAAAATCGTTCCGCCCCTTTGAATAATATTAGCAACATGATGTGATTTTAATTCCTTAATAAACCCATTTATCATTCCTTCATAACCTTGACGAATTCCATAAACCCTTATTCCATGGTAAATTGCTGAACGAACAACAGCTCTTATAGCTGCATTCATGCCGGGTGAATCTCCTCCTGATGTAAAAACACCAATTTTTTTTATTTTACTCATTTGTTTTTGTTTTATATGCGATATTAGTAAAACAATTTCAGTAATTAATAAAAAATTATTGAAATTAATAAAAAAATGATAAACTGTTAATACCCGATTTCCAAAATTTTTTCAGCTATTTGTTCCATTAACCAACGAGGCGATGAGGTAGCTCCGCATACTCCAACCGATTCAATATTTTTAAACCAATCAGCTTGCAGTTCATCAATTTCGGAAACAAAATAAGTTTTAGGATTTTCGTTTTTACACACTTCATATAACATTCTACCATTTGAGCTTTTTTTCCCGGAAACAAAGATTATTATGCTATGCTTTTTTGCAAATTCCATTAATCGAGGACCACGAGTAGAAACCTGACGGCAAATTGTGTCGTTTTCGAAAATTTCCGGAGGATTAATGCCCATTTCTATTCTCTTTTCTAAAATAAGTTTCATAATTTCTCTGTACCCTTCAATACTTTTTGTAGTTTGTGAAAAAATTACAATTGGTTTTTTAAGATTAATTTTTTCAATATCAACAGGATTTTCAATTACAATTGCCTCATTATTTGTTTGACCAACAAGACCATTTACTTCGGCATGCCCTTGTTTCCCGTAAATTACTACCTGGCCACCTGTTTTTTTTATAAGATTATAGCCAATTTTAATTCTTTCCTGTAGTCTTAATACAACAGGACAACTTGCATCTATCAGTTCAATATTATTTTCTTTAGCAATACGGTAGGTTTCAGGAGGTTCTCCATGCGCCCTAATAAGCACCTTTGTATTGTACAGTTTTTTATATTCATCATGTTCAATAGTTTTCAAGCCTAGGTTTTTTAGGCGGTTTACCTCAACATTATTGTGAACAATATCGCCAAGGCAGTACAGAGATCCTGATTTTTGCAGTTCTTCTTCAGCCATTTGAATTGCATTTACCACCCCAAAGCAAAATCCTGAATCTTTATCAATTTCAACTTTCATTTGCCATATAATTATTAACGTAATCTATTGCCCATTTGAGCTGTTCCTGCTTTGTTATATTACTATTATCTAATAAAATAGCGTTATCGGCCTTACGTAAGGGTGAAATTTCTCTATTCTCGTCCTGAAAATCTCTACTTCTAATATTTTCGGCAACTTCTGTAAGGGTAATAGTAGGATTTTTTGGTTTAAGTTCACAAAATCTTCGTTTGGCTCTCACCATAACGTCGGCTTGCATAAAAAATTTTATATTGGCATTAGGGAAAACCACAGTACCTATATCTCTTCCATCCATTACCACACCAGTATTTTCGGCCATTTTCCTTTGCAAATCAACCATTTTTTTTCTAACCTCCTTAATAGCAGCAACTGCACTAACATTTGAAGCCACATCAATAGAACGAATTTTTTCTTCCACATCTTCTCCATTCAAAAAAATATGTTGCTTATTATACATAGTTGAAAAAACAAATTTCAGATTAACGTTGTCCAACTTAGTAATTAATTCTGAGACCTTTACATTATTTTCAGAAATTAAATTCTCTTGCATTGCATAAAGAGTAACAGCACGGTACATGGCACCGGAGTCTATGTACAACAGCCTAAATTCTCTTGCCAGTTCTCTTGCCAGAGTGCTTTTTCCACAAGATGAATACCCATCGACAGCTATTATTAATTTCATAGTTTTTTATGCAAAAGTAATAAAATTACATGATGTAAGAAGTTTGAAATAAAAAATTGAATTGTGAATAAAAAACAAATATCTAAAAACAAATCAGGACATTATTTTCTTATAAATTCCGAAAGATTTGTACTTAAAGAAAAGTGATTTGAAGGGCCTGCCAAATGATATGTTGCTCTTCCATAAGAAAAATGGAACTTATTAATTCTTAATCCAAATCCCCATGAAAAACCAACAGTAAAAGCTCTGGTACTAATTTTTAATTCCTGTCTGCGTTGGTAATTATATCCAAAACGGATGAAAAAATTTTCTGAAAGAATTAGTTCCGAGCCGGCAATAAAATGTCTCATAAAATTGTCTGCTGCTTTTTCAATTTTGTTTTCTTTTTTTGCTTCACCTGAAACAGGGTCAACATTTGATTCTCCTGTTGCAGAAAAAACCATATTCCAATTAAGAAGGTTTTGGGCTGTAATAAAAAATCGAAAAGGAGCGTGTTTCAATCTTTTAGCAATACCAATTTGAATATCAGGCTGAATTGGTTCATAATTGCCATCCACATAAGGTTTAAACTGGGTTCCAAGATTTTTTATGACAATTCCGGCTGCAAGATTTCTATCAGGATTGTAATAAGATGCTCCAAAATCGAAAGCTACACCCGATGAATAATAAGAATCCAAAGATGAGTAAATAATTTTCATTGCCCCTCCCAAACGAAAAAGACTATCCAATGGTTTTGCCCAAGTTAGGTTAAGAGATTGTTCATAAGCGGAAAAATTACCTAAATACTGTTCTGTTTCATCCATTCGCATAAAGTCTCCGTAATTTATATAATGCAATCCTATCCCAAAACTTCCATATTTTTGGTGGTGATATGAATAAGAAACATATCCAAAATTAATATCGGAGAAATAGTTTATATAGTTTAAAACCAAATGCTTATTCATTTCAGATGATAATAAAGACGGATTATGGTATACAAGATTTGCATCGTTATCGCCTGAAGCAATAATATTTCCGCCTAATGATGCTACCCTTGCCGAATTAGGTAAATCGAGAAACTGAAATGTGCTAAGCCCACCTGTTTGAGAATTAGCAGTTGAAATAGCAAAAAGCAGCGATAATATTAATAAAAATTTCATAATAAAAAGTAGTTGCAAATATACAAAAGTTCTTTGCCTTTGTTTAAATAAATTGAATGATAAACGAAAAGGGTAGAAAATTATTATATTTAATGAAGGGAGTTTTATGATTTTTTTTAGATTTTCATATTAAACCCTCGTCTGCAAAACTTAGGTAGTTTTTGTCGGCAACAATTAAGTGATCGAGAAGATTAATATCGAATAATTGCGCAGCTTCCTTAACCTTTTTTGTAATTTTTATGTCTGCATCGCTAGGTTTATTGTTACCTGAAGGATGATTATGACAAAGAATAATTCCGCTAGCCAGTATATTTACAGCATCTTTCATAATTAATCTAATATCGGTAACTGTTCCAGTTATTCCTCCCTGCGAGATTTTCTTTTTATCTATAACTTTATTCGCTCTATTTAAGAATACTACCCAAAATTCTTCATGCGATAAATCTCCAATTAGAGGCTGAAAAATTTCAAAAGCATCTCTACTTGATTTAATTACCATCTTTTCGTTGCTTTCAGAAACTTTTCTTCTTCTTCCGAGCTCTAAGGCAGCTATAATAGTTATTGCCCTTGCAGGTCC
Source organism: Bacteroidales bacterium (assembly GCA_016936815.1). Classification (GTDB taxonomy): domain Bacteria; phylum Bacteroidota; class Bacteroidia; order Bacteroidales; family GWF2-38-335; genus GWF2-38-335. The sequence continues at coordinate 4,624 of JAFGXD010000045.1, read as the reverse complement.
TAAACCTTTTTCTTTTATTAGGTCATTAACTCCAAGTTTACCAAGTTCATTAAGATTGTTATCGGAATTTTTCAGTATTCTCTTAGCTACTTCAACAGCAGTTTCATCTTTTGTACCTGAACCTAAAAGAATTGCAATTAATTCTGCATCTGTTAAAGAGCTAATTCCTTTTTCCAGAAGTTTCTCTCTAGGTCTGTCTTCAGGTGCCCAGTCTTTAATTTTCATTTTTTATCAGGTTAAAAAAAAAGCCTTCCCGAAGAGAGAAGGCTTTTAAAATATTTTCTACTTGTTACATTTTAGCAAGTTGATGAGCCAATTTACCTTTTAGATTTGAAGCTTTGTTTTTATGAATAACCCCTTTCTTAGCGAGTTTATCCAACATAGACTCAACCTTTGGCAACATAGTTTCCATTTCGGTCTTCTCTGTAATAGACCTCATCTTTTTTAAAGCATTTCGCATTGTTTTTGCGTAATACTTATTACTTACTCTTCTGTTTTCTGTCTGCCTGATTCTTTTCAGAGCTGATTTGTGATGTGCCATAATTTTTTAAAAAGTTATTCAAAAAAAGTAGCCCGTAGGGGCATCGAACCCCTGTTTCAAGGATGAAAACCTTGCGTCCTGGTCCACTAGACGAACGGGCCAAAATGTTTTTCCATTTGGGACTGCAAATGTAGAACATTTTTTTTTCCCTGCAAAATACTTTTTTAAAAAATATGAAGATTTTTGAATTTTTTTTTAATTATTGCCAAATTTAATACCTAAAGTAAACTGCCACAAACTATTACGAGCTTCAGGATTAAGATTAATTCCGGCGCCGGGAATATAAAACGTCTGCATAACTTTATTTAAACTATATTCATATCTAATATCGAAGCATATATTTTTTATTTCTAAACCAAAACCTGCTTGCCAGGCAACATTAATTACATTAGAAACCTGATCTGTAATACTATTAATATTCGCATCATTTTCAATAATATACCTTACATCCTCCTTCAATAAAAGGTTAAAAACCGGACCTGAATTTAGTCTAACAGCTTTCCCAAAATGAAGATTAAAAATAAAAGGAATGTCAACAAAGTTAAAATTGTTTTTAAAAAGTGTATCTAGTCCAGATTCTAAAGTTGAATAAGTATACTTTCCATTTTTCTGAGAATAAAGCACTTCCGGCTGAAAAGAGAAAAATCCTGATTGAATTCTAAAAAACATTCCTCCAACAAATCCAAACCTTGCATTTTCAACAGAAAGAGTATTGTTTTCTAAAATATATTTATTAGAGTTCAACCCTGCTCTTAAGCCAAATGTAAATTGCGCTTCACTTCCCATAGAAAGTATAAGAAAGAATATTGGTATCAGTCTTTTCATATTCTTATTAATCCCATTTATTCTTAGAACCTTTTATTCCTATATGCCAATCGAAACGAAAAGTAATTTGTGCAAAAAACGGATTTGTTGTTGAATAACTAGGATAATTGGCTGTTACTTTATTGAAAAACAAATCATTAATAGGATATTCTTCATCTTTCATTATATTCATTATTGAATAACCGGCTCTTAATCCTATTGTAAAATCAAATAAATCTCCCTGATAGGCTGGAATTCCAAAACCAAACATTATACTTATATACTTATCTGAATAATTATCAATTGTATTAGCAATAAGATTACCATTATTTGAATTAGCATCATTAATTTTCTTCACCATTGAGAGTTTTGGTCCTATTTCGAAAAAACCAAAACCTTCATCAAAGGCTCTAATCAAAAATAAAACATCGTCGGTATACACTTGAAGAACTTTAGTATACTTTCCGCCAATTCCATTTATTTCGTATTCCTGACCCCCCTTTTGAAAGCTGTATTCAAGCCCTAATCCAAAGCCTCCGGCAAAAACCACTCCACCATCAAATCCCCAAAAATAACTTGGGGTAAAATAGTTATATTGAACATTTGCGTCTCCCGAATAATTTGAGGTAAAGAAAATTGAATTACCAAAACCTCCTTTAACAGCAAGATTATACCATGTTTTATCGGATTGTGTAAATCCTTTAAATAAAACTAGTATCAGAGACAAGAGAATAGTTGTTTTTTTCATTTCTTTCATTTTTTCAACCTTTATCAATTAATTGGTTTATGGGTTAAACTTTTTTTTGTAAATATAATAAGAAAATAATATTTGCAATACACGATATTAATTGTTTGTATTTTTTATCTTTTTCAATTTTGAGAAAATATTTCCACAACACTAAACACCATGAATAATTATTATCTCTTGTTTATTTGTTCCGGTAAAAAAAATACATATTTTCGTATTAAAAAAAGTGGAAATAAATTTAACAGGGAAAACCGTTCTGGTTACAGGAGGTTCCAGAGGTATTGGGGCTGAAATTTCGAGAGAATTTGCATCAGCAGGCGCAAAAATAATTCTTCAGTATAATACTAATGAAGAAATAGCCAATAAAGTTATTTCGAAACTATTTGGGCGGGGGCATTTTGCAATTAAAGCAAATTTTGAAAATACTAATGAAACCGAAAAACTTTTTAAAGAAATTTCAGAAAAGTTTAGGGTTGACATTTTAATAAACAACGCAGGAATTATTGAAGTATTAGATCCAATGACCTGCAGCTTTGAAGAATGGAGGAAAAACTGGGAAAAAACAATCTCAATAAATTTAAGTTCTTCGGCTCATCTTTGTTTTCTTTTCGGCAAACAAATGGCAAAAAACGGTGGAGGAAAAATAATTAATATTTCTTCCAGAGGTGCTTTTAGGGGAGAGCCCAATGCACCCGCTTATGGAGCTTCGAAAGCCGGAATGAATGCCATGGGGCAGTCTTTTGCTAAGGCATTTGGTTCTAAAAATGTATTTTTTTATACAATTGCGCCGGGATTTGTTGAGACTGATATGTCAGAGAAAATATTAAATAGTTCAACGGGCGTCGAAATAAAGGCTCAGAGTCCGCTAAACCGTGTTGCAATGCCTTGGGAAGTAGCCAGAGCAGCATTATTAATGGCTGCTGAAGGAACAGATTTTATGACAGGATGCATAATAGATTTAAACGGGGCATCCTATTTAAGAACTTAACTTTAGCTTTTTCTTAACGCTTTTACAGGTTCTAAGCCCATAAAAGTTTTTTCCTGAATTGCCTTTAGAACTGCACCTCCTCCGGTAAAAATATAATATTTTGGCGAATCAAGAGCCACAATATACAACCCGGGAAGAAGTCTTTTTAATTCCTGCATGGTATCTCCTCCCCCATAAAGTTTAATGGCCTCTCTATTGTCGTCTATTAATTGGTCAAGAGCAATTGTTCCTTCATTAAAATGAGGTGTAAATCCCATCACAGCATTTACAAAAATAGTTTTTGCCGAGTTAAAAACATGCAAAACATCCTGTTCCTCAAAAGATTCCGCAGCCACATCTAAAACATAATTTAACTCATGTCCTGAAGGTAATTTGTAAATATTATGAATTCTGTGTTTACCCTCTAATTTACCATCAAGAGTATCTGACTCAACAATATAAGGAAGTTCAATTAGCTTTCCCTTAAATCCGGAAGCATATTTTACAAATTTCTTTGCATGTTGCATATCCTCTTCTGAAATACCCTTGATTTTGAACCCATATTTTGCACACAAATAAGCGTTGTAAATAACTCCACCAAGAATTAAATAATCTGCTTCTTTTAGCAAAGTATAGAGAGAGTCGATTTTTGTATCGAATTTTGAACCTGCTACTACTGCAACAAATGGATTTTGTGGATTGTATATTCTTTCGAGGTTGGCAATTTCCTTTTGCATAAGGTATCCGGCATAAGAAGGCAAATATTTTGCAACCCCAACAGTAGAAGCATGAGCCTGCCACGAACCAAATGCATCGTTTACATAAATATCTGCCAATCCAGCCAATTGATGAGCAAATCTGTCCATTTCAATTTCACTGCCTTCTTCGCCCATAAACCATCTAGTATTAGGCAGATAAACAGCATTAATTTTATCTTCCTTAAGCTCTCTTATTAAATGATTTATGGAAGTTTCTATTCCCAGAAAACCCTTTTTTTCGTGTTGATAAAAATCGGGCACTTTAATAGTTATATGTAATTTACTTTGCAAATAATCAACAATTGGCTGAACAGAGGTTTCAAAACTAATATCAATATCTCCGGTTTTTTTATTTCGTGGTCTGCCAACATGCGACATAAGAATTATTTTTCCACCCTTTGCATTAATGTGATAAAGTGTGCCAATAGTTGCGTCTATTCTGTAAGGATCGTGAATTATTCCTTTTTTTACCACATTGTGATCTACACGTACCAAAACGGTTTTACCTCTTAAATCAGCATCCTGAATTAGTTTAATATCATGAGTTTTTAGCATGGCTTTTTAGTTTTAAATATGCCACTAATTTCGGTTTTTTTTTGTTAGTTTTATCTATTGTTGCTAATTATTTTTTAAGGAATTTGTTTTTCCGAATTCAAATTCAGAACTGTTGGATAATATAAGAAGAAAGTAATCATTACTCTGTTAATTGATAAATCGTAGCTATCTTTAAGAAAGGCCATTATAATTGCTCCTGCAATTTCTTTTGAGGTAATTTTTGTATCTAAAATAAAGTTTTTGAGAAATTT
>JAFGXD010000044.1 GCA_016936815.1 Bacteroidales bacterium | reverse complement strand
GGCAGTATAGAGATAACCTTCATCATCTATGGTAATTGTTAATCCTACACTATTTCCATTTCCTTCCGGATACACCACCCATTCAAAAGAAGGAGCGGGGGTTTGTGCATTGGCCGCTGCGAGGAGCAGGGAAAGTAGGAGAGACAACACATGTGTTGTCTGTACTAGGTTTTTCATTTGCTGAGCGAATTTTATGTAAAGATAGGAAGGATTTTTTGAAAGAACAAAAATTTGATAGTTTGATAGTTTGATAGTTCGATAGTTTGATAGTTTGAGGGTGTGATAGTGCGATAGTTTGATAGTTTGATAGTCCCGAAAATGAAATTTTCGAGGATGCTCGACTTAAGTCGGCATTTGATAGTCTCTAAGCCAATAGATAGGGCCAACAGCTAAAAAGCTATCATCATTTTGTGTGAATCTTGCAATTTCTTAATGATTTTTTGTAACACTAGCAATTCAATAAAAACGCAACTTTGTTTGGTGAAAATTAATTCACAATTAAATATTTAATAAAATGAAAACAATAGATGTAAAAGGAACATGGAACGAACAAAAAGGGAAACTAAAAAAGAAATTTGCCCTACTAACCGACAATGATTTGCTGTTTGCTGATGGAAAAAAGGATGAAATGCTCGGTAAGCTACAAATTAAACTTGGTAAAACAAAAGATGAATTAAATAAGATAATTGCACAACTTTAGTGGAAGCAAAAAGCCAATTATTTTGGAAATAACTCGATAAAAAATTTAATCAAACTCAGAATAAAAAATTATTAATATGAAAAAGAAAATTTTAGTCATAACAACCTTTGCCTTTGTTTTTGCCGCTGTATTTATTAGTTGTAATTCTTCATCCGAAAAAGTAACAAAAGCTGAAGAAAATGTTGAAAAAGCCAAGGAAGATTTAATTACCGCTAAAGCTGAATACCAACAAGAAATTGAGGACTATAAGATTATTGCGGCTAATAAAACAGCCGCCAATGAGCAAAACTTTACAGAATTTAATGCGAGAATTGAAAAGGAAAAAGACGTGGTTAAGGCAGACTACAAGAAAAAAATGGCTGAATTAGAGCAAAAAAATACCGACATGAAGAAACGCATGGCCGATTACAAAGAAGACGGTAAAGAAAACTGGGAAATATTTAAGATAAACTTTAATCGCGATATGGATCAGTTGGGAAAATCAATAAGAGACCTTACCGGAATAGATGAAGATTAAAACAAATTGATAAAAGTTTTGACAAGAATGCTTAGTGTAAACATTATCAATTGTTTCATTTAAATGGTTTTTTTTCAAAACATAAAAACCGAACCTTATAAAGTTCGGTTTTTTATTGAAATTCCTAACAAAAATTAATGGTTTAATAAGTTTTGAACTTGTAATTTCTTCTTTCTAATAATTACTAAAAAATACTTACTTCCCCTTCTTCAAATACTTATATAACCTTTTGGAAATGGCTGCGGTTGTTCTTCTTCCACATTTTTCCACCAAATTAATAAACACCTTTTCGTTTAGTTCTTTCTGACGGTAAGTAGAATTATCTTTATTGGTAGAAAAAATGTAATCGCCAACATTTCTGTTGTTTGTCAGCTTTTCTTCCTTATTGGCAAATTGACTCATTTCATCAATTTTATTTCCGGCGGCAACAGTTCCTTTGAAAATAGTAAAGCCGGAACTAACATCGCAATTACTTAAAACATAAGTCATTCCGTTGTATTCGGATGCAGCATCATTAACTGTGTTGGTGCTGGAATATTCCTTGAGGAGAAGAGAATTTAGCCGTATTGAAAATTCTGCTTTTTCGGGGTTATCGGTAATAATTAAGTTGCAGGAATTCAATTCATCTTTTAGAGCAGAAATAAACGAATTCAAATATTCATCTTTTCCCGAATTGTCAATGTATTTATTATTTACATCCCTGTTTAATTCAATGTTCAGACTACTATCATCAATGTAAATACTTGTGGCTTTTTCCAGCATTTTATTTTGATGACAACTTGCAAAAACAAGTAATATGGAAAGAAAAAACCAGCTTTTATACTTTTTCATAGCTTAGAGTGTTAGTTTAAAAGAAATTGGAATTTCCACAGAAACAACAACAGGCTCTCCGTTTTGTCTTCCCGGCTCCCATTTCGGCATAAGTTTTACCACCCTTAAAGCTTCCTTATCGAGAGCAGGATGGACGGATTTTTTAACCTCGGCATTTGTAACCCTTCCTTTTTCGTCAATTAAAAATGAAACAATTACTTCCCCTTCTGCTCCTGCCTCTTTAGCAGCCGCGGGATATTTTACTTTTTTTGAAATAAAATTAATCATTGCCGAATTTCCTCCCGGATACTGAGGTTTATTGTCGACAACAGTTACATCCATTTCTTTTTGGTCGGACTTTTGATTTTTATTACAAGAGCTGGTTGAAAAAGCCAATGCCAAAGTAAAAAAAAGCAATACAAAAGCAAAAATTCCTTTTTTCAAAAACCATTTTCCAACCAAAGTTTGTTTCATAATTGTCTATTTTAGTGTTTTCCTTCACCACAAATTTAATCAAGCCTTTCAAATAATAAGCAATTATTGTTGATTTTTTTGTGGCAAGTATTTTTTACTTCCATTTCCTGCTAAACGAAACAAGCAATGACGTAACTTCAATTAATACATAAATAACAATTGTGATTTGCAGAAAAAATTATTAACCCCAATAAAAAACCTCAATTCATCCAAATTTCACAATGAATAATCAAAAAAGCAAGACTTTAATTGCCTAATAAGGAATAATAAACTATTTTTATGTAACCAAATCGCAAAAAAAATGGTTATTAATCGTCTTTTATCGCTTATTATCACCATGTTAGTCGGAATAATTGCAAACTCACAATCGTACTTGCAATTTATTGAAAATAATGGTCAATGGAACAACGCAGTCAATTATAAAGCCGACATTCCTTCCGGTGTTATTTTTATGGAAAGAAACTGCCTTACATTCAATATGTTTAATCAAGCTGAACTACATCAATGCGACCATAATGTTGATAATGAAGAACATTCAGAAACCCATAATCACGAGCACTATTTTGGGCAATCAATTAATTGTCATGCTTTTAAGAAACATTTCAAAAATTCAAACCCAAATGTCAGATTAGTTGAAGGGGAAGCTTTTTCGCATTATTACAACTATTTTTTAGGAAACGATGAAAGCAAATGGAAATCAAGAGTCAAAGCTTTTAAAGCAATTAAATATCTGAATCTTTACAACAGCATTGATATGCTTGCTTTTCAACCTGAAAACGGTGCAATAAAATTCGATTATATAGTTCATCCGGGCGGTAATCCGGCTGAGATTCAAATTATTTTGGAAGGAATTGAAGAATATGGAATTGAAAAAGGTCAACTTGTTATTAACACAAATTGTTGCAAAATTGTGGAAGATTTACCTTTTTCCTATCAAATAATTAATAATGACACCGTTGAAGTTAATTGTTCGTACAAAATTGATAATGGAATAATTTCTTTTAAAACCGGTAATTACAACCCTCAATTTCCATTAATAATTGATCCCCCAACTCTTGTTTTTTCTACTTTTTCAGGCTCATTTTCCAATAATTTCGGGTATTCTGCAGCATTCGATTCCAAAGGGCATCTGTATTCGGGCTCTTCGGCTTTCGGTCCCGATTACCCCACAAGCCTTGGTGCTTACCAAACTTCTTTTGGTGGAGGACATACCGATATTGCAATTACCAAATGGGCTCTTGATGGTTCATCGTTTATTTATTCAACCTTAATTGGCGGAAGCGATGATGAACTACCTCACAGTCTTTTTGTTAGCGAATACAACGAGGTTTTTGTTCTGGGAACAACCGGTTCGACTAATTATCCTGTTACTTCGGGAGCTTATGATAACAGTTTTGGTGGTGGAGATTATTTTGTTCCCAGCGGCTTGGGAATGAATTACGAATACGGATGCGATATTGTAATTACAAAACTAAAAAACGATGGTTCTGCTTTACTTGCATCAACATACGTGGGAGGTTCCGGAAATGACGGAATTAACGCACTTCCTTCAATCTTAAAATATAATTATGCCGATGAAGTTAGAGGTGAAATTATTCTGGATATGAACCAAAACGTTTACGTAGTGTCATGCACAAATTCATCAGATTTTCCAACAAGTTCTGGAGCTTATCAATCCATTTACGGTGGAGGTCTTAACGATGCATGTGTTTTTAAAATGACCAACGACCTTTCTTCAATGATGTGGAGTACCTATTTGGGTGGTTCGGGAGACGACGCCGGATATTCAATTACTCTTTCCCCTACAGAAGAATTGTTTATTTCAGGAGGTACTACATCTACAAATTTTCCTACAAGTTTAGGGGTTTACAGTGATATATATATGGGCGGAGAATCTGACGGTTTTATTGCAAATCTTACAAACTCAGGAGGACTAATAAGCTCAACATATTTTGGTTCATACGATTACGACCAATGCTACTTTGTACAAATGGATGCAGAAGGATTTGTATATGTTCTTGGGCAAACAGAATCTACCGGTAGCACAATGGTTTTTAACGCAGCCTATAGCGTTCCAAATTCAGGTCAGTTTGTCGCAAAACTATCCCCCGAACTAAACAACCTCCAATTTTCAACAGTTTTTGGAGACGGAAGTGGCATTCCAAGCATCTCCCCTACTGCATTTTTGGTCGATTACTGTAATAAAATATACATTTCGGGTTGGGGAGGTAACACAAACGGACCACCTTACGGACATGGAGGAAACACATTTGGACTCCCGACAACAACCGATGCATATCAGGAAACAACAGATGGTTCCGATTTTTATCTTGTTGTGCTGGAAGACGACGCCTCGGCATTGGTTTATGGAACATTTATGGGAAGTGCAACAAGTGCAGAACATGTTGACGGAGGCACCAGTCGTTTCGATAGAAAAGGAAAAATTTATGAGGCTGTATGTGCCGGCTGCTGGGGCGATAGTGGTTTCCCAACAACTGCCGGTGCATGGTCGAATGTTAATAATAACTCATGCAATTTGGCAGTTTTTAAATTCGATTTTAATCTGCCATTAGTCGCTGCAGATTTCGATGCACCTTACGATGTTTGTGCACCTTTTGATGTAGATTTTGAAAATCTTAGCTACAATGCCAATATTTTTCATTGGGACTTTGGAGATGGAACAAGCTCCGACGTGGAAAACCCTTCTCATGTTTACACCACTCCCGGAACCTATTTAGTAACTCTAACAGCAACAAACGATACCACTTGTAATTCAACAGATTCTATTACAAAAATTATTGAAGTACACGTACTTAATGTTCCTATGCCGGCAGACACTTTCGTATGTATTGGTTATTCTGTACCTCTTGATGCAAATACAGGAATGCCGGGCGACGAATACCATTGGTCATCTAATAGCAATTTCACCGACTTCTTAAACGGATCGCTTGCCAATTCAGGATTTACTGCTGCTCCACTAAGCACAACAACATATTTTGTTAGCATTGCCAATTCAGCATGTTTGTTCGAAGATTCTGTTATTGTAGAAGTGCATAACATTAATATTCAAGCATTAACAGATACCACCATTTGTGCAGGAGATACAATAAGCATAACAGCAAATAATCTAAATCCGGGCGATATAGTTTCATACAACTGGTCTCCCGGGACATCTTTAATTTCAGATAGCACCTCAAATACAGTAATGCTTTCTCCTGAAGAAAATATTTCGCTATCCTTAAATACTGTAAATCAATATGGCTGCATTAAAAACCAGACAATAAACATAGAATTAAGTGAGGTTGAATTTGCACTTTCATATTCAAATCCGCTTTGTTGGGGGCAACCGGGTGGTAGTGCCAATTTGACAATAAGCTCAGGATTGGCACCATTAACAAGTGAATGGAGTAACGGAACATTTGGAAATTCTGTAACAGGTCTTTATGCCGGCAATCACTCTGTTACCGTTACCGATCAGATTGGTTGCGAAATGCAGCAAAACTTCACACTTACACAACCACCCTATCTTAATGTGGGAATTACAGACATAATACAAACCGAATGCGATGGATTATGCAGTGGCTCAGCTACTATATTTCCAACAGGTGGAACGCCGGCATATTATTACAATTGGATAAATGGAATTGAAGAAGCAGTTGGCGAGAACCTTTGCGCCGGAACTTATACAATTACCGTTACCGACATAAACGGTTGTGATACTGTTGTTTCTGTAACAATAACCGACCCATCTGACTTAATTGCCGGCACAGGAGCATCAAACCCTGCAAGTTGTTACGGATATTGCGATGGATCTGCCTCAGTTACAGTTGATTTAGGAAATCCTCCATATACATATTCCTGGAGTAGTGGTTCTTCAACAAATTCAGCATCAGGCTTGTGCGCCGGAGTCTATCAGGTTACTGTAATAGATGCCGAAAACTGCGTTAGAATAGTATTTCCCGAAGTAGACCATCCTAGTGCAGTTGTGGTTTCAATTGCAGAAACAAGCTCGGCAATTTGTAGCGGAGACCCTGTAGATCTTTCTGCCTCGGCAATAGGAGGAACTCCGGGATATACATATTTCTGGCCTTCACCATTATTGGTTAACGATGCTGCTGTTTCGGGTTTAGAGCCTGGAACTTACACAGTTATTGCCACCGATTCGCACAATTGTAAAGATACTTTGCAATATACTATTTCAGAAATTCCTCCTATAAGTTTCGATACAACAATGTATCCTGTTGCTTGTTTAGGAGCATGCAACGGCGAACTGCACGCTAGTTTTGCCGGTGGTGTTCCACCATTTTCATATCATTGGTCGAATGGCAGCACAAGTTCTTACGTAACAGGTTTATGTGCAGGAGATTATTCCGTAACAGTTAGCGATACTAAAGGTTGTGCAAATATTTTGGAGCTTTCGGTTGGAATTAGTCCTGAACCACCTCCTCTTGATGTTACAGCAGACAGAATTTACTTGTATTCGGGCGAGAACACACGTCTTCATGCTACTTATGATGAGGATTACGATTATTTCTGGGAAAACACATACATGATGAGCAACCCATTAAGTCCCAATCCATTTGTTTCACCACTTATTACTACAACTTACGATGTAATAATTTTTGATGAAAACGGTTGTTCAAACAGAGATTCAATTACAATTTATGTTACCGATTTGGTTTGCGATGAGCCATTTATTTATGTTCCGAACGCTTTTTCTCCTAATGGAGATGGAATAAACGATATGCTTTATGTTTATGGAGATATGCTGGAAGAAATTCATTTTATGGTATTTAACCGTTGGGGACAAATAGTTTTCGAGACAAAAGATGCATCAAAAGGTTGGGATGGTAATTATAACGGAAGACCGGCAGACCCGGCTGTTTTCGATTATTACCTTAAAGCAACATGTTTAGGAAAGTTAAAATTTGAGAAAAAGGGAAATATAACACTAATAAGATAATGAGGAGCTTATTAATAATAGCATTAATTGTTTTTGCGAATTTAGCTAAATCGCAAGACATACATTATTCTCAGTTTCTCTCCTCTCCCATTAATCTTAATCCTTCGCTGGCCGGAAGTTTTAATAACGATTACCGTTTGGTAATGAATCATCGTAATCAATGGCAATCGGTTACGGTTCCATTTAGAACTTTTTCGGCAGCTTTCGATACCAGAATTACATCTTTGCCAATTTCAAAATCGTTTATTGGAGCCGGATTGCAGATTAACAGCGACAGAGCAGGAGATTCAAGATTTGGCACACAGCAAGTTAAGCTTGTTCTATCTTTTCACAGAATCTTAAAATCCGATTCCAGCATGATTATTTCCGGCGGAATTGCAGGAACTTACAATTATCACAGCATAGACTATAACAGCTTGTATTATGGTTCGCAATACGATGGACATCAATATAATCCGAGTCTTCCAAATAATGAAATTTTTGGAAATGACAGACTTTCATATTTCGATTTTGAAACCGGACTTATGTTTTATCATGTTATAAATGAAGTGAAGATGCGTTACGGTATATCATTCAACCACTTAAATAAACCATTAATAAGTTTTGAAGGCAACGAACAAGTTGAATTATATAGAAAATTTAATTTTTTTGCACAAAGCGAATTCAATATTTCAGAACAAATGAAAGCCTTTCCTTCAATTTTATTTTTAAGACAAGGTCAATTTCAAGAGATAATGATTGGAGGTTTATTAAGACAAAGACTTAACCATATTGCCTTTAACGCTTTTTATTTTGGAGGATGGTTAAGGTGGAAAGATGCATTGGTATTAAAAATAGGAATGGATTATTTTAATCTGAATTTGGGAATTTCTTATGATATAAACATATCTAAACTGGTGGTTGCGAGCAATAGTCTTGGTGGTCTTGAACTTTCATTAATTTACATTTTTGGAAAGAGAAAAAAATACGAAATTCCGGTTCACATGAATTGCCCTGTGTTTATGTAGTCAAATAATTTAAGGCATTGAATTTGTAGGTAATTAATTTTTATCTTTGTAAAAAACCATTAGATCGCATTATTGTAAAAAACATGATTATGAAGAAGTTATTTTTAATTTTTCTTATCACCCTTTCAATTTCAACTATTGCTCAGAACGAACAAAATACCAGGTTTTCCGATAATTTATTTTTTGGCGGCGGCCTTGGCTTAAGTTTTGGAAATATGACAAATATTGAAATATCTCCTTTGGTAGGATATATGCTAACTGAAGATTTTCATGCAGGATTACAAATCAGATACCAGTATATTAGAGCAAATTATTACTACAATTCGTACTTGTATGATTTTAGAACTGATATTTTTGGTGCAGCACCATTTTTAAGATATTTTGTTTTAGATGAGTATTATTTAATTAGCGAATTTGAATTGTTAAGTCTTGAAACAGAATACTTTGATGTATTAAATTTATACGACAATAATCCCGATAAAGAACGTTTTATTTACACAGGAGTTTTTGTTGGAGCAGGTTATGCACAAAGGTTTAGCGAGAAGTCCATGATATATTTTTCGGTACTTTACAACCTAAATGAATCTTCCAACTCTCCATATTCAAGTCCACTTGTTGTAAGAACAGGAATAAATTTCTAAAAAAAATTCCTACATTTGCCTCGAAAACTATTTTAAATCAACCTAAAAACTAAGTCCTTTTATGAAGGGTCACGTACATAAGCATATAGGCATTATTGGCGGTATGGGGATGGAATCGAGCATACTTATGCAAAAAAAAATGTTAGAGTATCATACAATAAACTGTAATAACTGTCCATATCCTAAGCTAACTTTTTTTCCGGTAAATCTTAAGAAAGTAATTAATTTTCAGGTTTATAATAAGATGAATGAGTATGTAGAATACCTATCCGACTGCATTTTTATTTTGGAAAAAGCAGGATGTGAATTTGTAAGTATTGCAGCAGTAACACCACATATACTTTACAACGAATTAGTTAAAAAATCGAATCTACCAATTTTGCATATAGTTGAAAATTCTTTAGACCAAATTCTTAAGTTAGATAATAAGGAAATATTGGTTTTGGCAACATCTTACACGAATAAATCAGGAATAATATCGGAAAAGCTAAATCCATTGGGATTTCAGTTAAAAATGCCAATAAAAGAAGATCAGGAAATGTTGGATTACATTATTTACCACAAACTTGTTAAGGGCATTCATACTAATGTTGAAAAAGAAATGGTTTCCAGTCTTGTAAGGCAGTATAATACCAAAAACGTTCTTTTAGCCTGCACCGACCTTTCGGTTTTAGAGCTAAAAGAAACAAAGAATATAAGCTTTATTGATCTACTCGACAATCATGCCAGGAAAACACTACACAGTTCTTTATCGAATATTATTGATTTTTAGCCTCAACATTTTTGTTAACCATGGGTTGAAACCCATAACTATGGTTGGGAAACCTCTTCGAGGTTGGGTATAATGCAAAATTGCAAATAGCCGATATATGATGATGCACGGTTAATGCAAATAACCAACTTTTCGATTATTCAGGAGATTCTTCAGTCCACTTCGTTTCGTTCGGAATTACAGGTTTCTCGCAGGGCATGTTCGCAGGGAGAAAGATATTTAGCTATTACCCAGCAACCAGTTAAAAACATTAAAATGACCTATTCCTTGCCTGTTTTGAGTGAAAGATTCGGTTGAAAGCAAAAATTTCGGGTAATTGTCTTTAATCTTTTCCAATGCAGAAAACTCACGTTCGATAGTGCTTTCAACAGACATTTGCCAAGCAACCTGATAATACTCAATATCTCCGGTTTTATTCTTGCAAACAAAATCTACTTCACTGTTTCTTGTAGTCCCTGTCCATATTTTGTATCCCCTTCTGAGTAACTCAAGATAAACAATATTTTCTAAAATATGACCCTTGTCAGCAAGACGGTATTTCCCAACAAGAATATTAAGCATCCCTACATCCGCCAGATAATACTTCTCTAAAGTTGCTAATTGTCTTCTTCCTTTTAAATCGAAACGGTTAACCTTATAAAACAGAAAACTTGCTGTTAAATATTCCAGATAATTTTCAACGGTGGTATTATGAGTGGTTTGACCATCCTGTTTAAGTGTTTTTGCAATATTAGCGGGAGATAATTGGTTCCCAATATTTGAACCAACAAATTTAGTAATATTGTTAAAAGCGCGTTTGTCGTATATCTTATGACGAAGAGAAATATCTTTTTCAATAACAGTAGTGTAAATTGCCTCAAGGTACTCGTATATCTTATCAAATCCATCCTCTCGCAATTCAACTCCTTTTGGCAATGATGTTTCGTTTACATAATCAAAAAAAAGTGCTTCATAATTAAGATATTTGTTGGAAATATCTATTTGTCTGGCAATTAGATACTCTTTAAAGGAGAATGGCAGGATAGATATTTCTATGTATCTACCGCTTAACAGTGTTGCTAATTCCCCTGATAGCAAAAATGCGTTTGATCCGGTAATGTAAACATCTATATTTGGTTTTACAAATAACCCGTCAACCAAACGTTCAAATTCATTAACATTTTGTACCTCATCCAAAAAAACATAACAATTATTTGATAAGTCTAATTGATTGATAATTTGCAAATACAAAGCATCCAAATCGTTAATAAAACTTCTTAACTCAAATTCCTCAAAGTTTAAAAAGACAATTTGATTTTCTTTCACACCTGAATCAATCAATAATTGTTTATACTGTTCGAGCAAAGTACTTTTTCCACTTCTACGTAAACCACTTACTACTTTTATCAATCCTTTGTCTTTATATGCCCATAATTTGTTTAGGTATTCTATGCGTTGAATATTATTTTTCATTCTTCAAAAATACAAATAAAATTATTATAATTTGTAATATTTGCAAGTTTTAATGATTTATGCAAATGAAAAGGTCTTGCAAAAACGAAAAGTCCGCTGATGTGCGCTGGTATCCGCGGTGGCTTTTTGCCTACTTTTTTGCGGTAGAAAAAAGTAGGAGTAAAGAAAATAACTGTCTATTTACTTTCTTATGTATGTAATGAAGAATAAAACTAAAAATACGTGGAATCTAAAAAAGCAAAACTTCAGGAAACCTCAAAACCAATAATAGTAATATCATCAACCTGTTCGTAGTATTTTGAGAAAGAATTCATCCATTCATCTAGTCTTGTAGATAGCAGCAATCCCTGTTGTTTTATTGGGAGTTCTGCTGAGTCAACCAGAAGTCTCTTTAATCTTTTATGAAGAAATTTCTTTCCCTTTTCTCCACCAAACTGATCCGGATATCCGTCGGTTAATAGAAAAATTCTATCGCCGGTGTTCAGCACAATTTCATGATTGGTAAAAGGATTCATTGTATCGTGAATGGCAATGGGCATTTTGTCGGGTTTGTATTCCTCAATTACATCAGCCAAATCATCAAAATTTTCTACAACAATATTTTTTCTAATTATCCAAAGGGGGTTGTTTGCGCCTGCCCACTGACAAGTATTATTTTTCAAATCTAATACAACAAGACTAATATCCATTCCATCCTTAACATTTGACATAGTTTCATTATTGCTTTCAGAATCTTTATGTCCCGATTGTTTTAGTGCTTCAATAACTGATTCCCGAAGGTGATCAAGAACTTCAGAAGCCTTAGTTACATGTTTTTTCCTAACAATTTCATTTAAAAACGAAACACCAAGCATACTCATAAATGCTCCAGGAACACCATGTCCTGTACAATCTGCAACAGTAATAATAAGGTTATTATTAATTTGTGTCGACCAATAAAAATCGCCTGAAACCACATCCTTAGGTCTAAAAATAATGAAATGATTTCCAAGGTTATTATTTACAAATTCGGTAGACGGCAGCAAAGCATTCTGTATTCTTTTTGCATAATTTATGCTATCTGTTATCTCTTTCTTTTGTTCAACAAGCACATGATTTTTCTCACTCAGCTCATCTCTTTGAGCTTCAATTTCATCTCTTTGCGAAATAATTTCTTCCTTCTGTTGAATTATTTCACTTTTTTGCAATTCAATTTCTTTCTTTTGTCTTGTTAATATTCTGTTAGCTCTCTGTTTATCGAAATAACCAAGAGCAACAACCAGAATAAAAAACAGGAATATAACACCACAAAAAACAATAATATTTCTGGAATTCTTTATATCTGAAAGGAAATCCGATTCAGGAACAATCACTCCCATTACAAAATATCTGTCATTATCTAAATAATATTTTGAAAGGCAAGCCCACCATTTTTCTCCAAGCGCATAATAACTAAAAAGAATTGTAGAATCTTTACTTTGTTTTTCCCAGTTAGCAACAGACAGGTTAATAGGTTGGTAATTAATTTTACTAAAATCCTCCATAAGATATTTTCCTATTGAATCATTTCTGCTTATTCCAATCATTTTAGGAAGCCCAATAAATTCGCAATTTTCGGAAAGTATAAAAACCAAACCATTTTTACCAAAACAGAGTTCTTTGGTAAATTGAGAAATCTCAGTAAGAAAAATATCATACTGCACAATATTAAATTCACCTTCTTTTTTGGAATTTGCCTTCATGGAAACAGTAATACCCGGCCATGAATTAAAAAAGTTTTTGTATGGTTGAGACCAAAATGGATTTGCATTGTCTTCAATCTTGGAGGCACCAATAAACCAGGTTCTTGTTCTTGGATCGTAGCCGGCATTTGTATCGGTCCATGTTTTAAGAATCTCTCTATTATCATTTTCTAAAATCCATTGTTCCCTGTAAATATTCATTCCGCTATCGGTTTCATATACAAGGTTATTTTTAAACATATCTCCTTCTCTGAGCAGGGAAAACTCATTTCCGTCGGTTCTCGCAATTGCAAAAGTTGAAATTTGTTTTGAAGTATTGAAAATGGGGAAAAGCAAATTATTCATACTAACATCAAATTCAGCCTCGAAAAATCCATTATCTGCCAATTCTTTTGTCATTTTAATATCTCTTCGTATTTGGTCAAAATATGAATCGAGTTTATAAGTAAATTTTTGGGTTGTTTCTTTTATTTGATTTTTGGCAATAAGTTCTATTGATTTATTAAGATTAGACCACATAAAGACAAGCAAGAATATTGCTGAAACAATAAGCAGAACAATTAATAATGTAAATAGCCTTCCTTTTTTGTTTCTCATAATTTCTTGGTAAAATCTAAATGTAAAGATATTTTATTTTTTTCTCACAAGACAAAACTTTTCCATTTATTTGGTAAATTGAATTGATAAAATAATCGCCTTCAGTTTGCGCAAACAAATAGCACAAAACTTAAAGATTCCTCACTACACTGCGTTTACCAATGACGTATTTTACTAATAAATTAAAATTGAACTATTTGCAGATTAAGTTCCGAAGCTAACTTAGTAATAGTTTT
>JAFGXD010000043.1 GCA_016936815.1 Bacteroidales bacterium | reverse complement strand
TATTAATCAGTCATTTAATACAAATATTATTATTCCTGTTGTTTCTTATATTGCCGATGGATTAAGAAACCAATTTACCTTATATTTAAATAATCTGGTAATTAGCAACATACCTCTACTATTTCAGGGAAATATTTCTCAGTTAGAAATTAATCCCTCAAATATTATTGATAGTCTTGCCGGGAATCTTTTAAGCAGTTTCAATCCTGACTCAGTATTATTAGTGCTTAAACAATCTGCTAATAATTTTATCGATAACATTAATCCAAACGACATATTTGAAGAATTGAGGCTACAACTTATATCAAAAACAACAGAATTTGCATCAGTTATAGCTTCCGAACTATACGATGAATTAAGCAATCTTTTACAGCAAAACGGGTTTGCACAATCATTAAATCTTCTTGCTGAAAACAGTCCGCTGTCTTTTGGAGATTTGAATATCAGATTTGGTGAAGATGGTATTCCAACGGGACTTCAATTCGATCCAACAAATATTTCATTGAGCTCTCGTTTTGTTGATCTTGCAGGCACAATAAAACATCACAAGAACCACTCAACGTTAGGAGATTGCTGGATTGGAGACATACTTTTGCATATTAAAGTGCCATCTCCGGAAAAAGCATTTTCGATTCGGGGAATATATATGCATGGTAAGACAGAAAGTTTTCCATGGTGGTTTGTGCAGGTAGAACCGGGCACACCTTCAGAACCGGGATTGCCAATTACAGCCGAAGCAAAACCATTGGAGAATCCATTAAATCTGGGTCCGGTTAAATTAGTTGGAGCATGTGGACGTTTGGGAAAAAATATTGAAGATGTTCCTGGAAGCGGAATATCACCAAATAATAATCATCCATTTACTGCTCTAATGCATCTTATTTTTTTCGATAAAGCAGGAAATGGAAGAAATATTCGTATTGAAACCTTAGCTCAATTGCAGACATCTTCTTCGGGTGATTATTCATTTAGTTTTGACGGAAATCTTCAGGCCAAAAGTCCAAATCCTCAAATACTTGAAGCAGATCCCAATGCGTTGGCTCATGGAGAATTAAATTTATCGTATAATTCCGCAGAAGATCATTTTCTTGGAACAGCCTCTGCCATTATTGAATCTCCAGCTCTATGCGCTTCGGGTTCATTATATATGTCGTTAAGCCCTTCTCATTATGAAATAAAAATCGGCACCCCCGAAAACCGAATAATATTTGTGCCCGGTTGTACAGGTTGGTCGCCCACCGGATGGCTTTCAATTAATCCTTCCATAATAGAACTTGGAATAGGAATATCATTCTCGGCCATGGCACAAAGCCCCCAACCAATTGGAATTTCCGGATTCTCGATTACCCCCTTTGCAGGTTTTTCTTTCGCCGCAGGTATTATGGCTGCCATTCAATATAGCCCATCTATTGCCTTGCTTAATGCAGGAATTTGGGCTGAAGCCTGGGCCGGCATAGGTGCCCACTGGCAAAAAAATGGGGATTCAGGAACCTGGACTCTTGCCGAAGCTAACATTTCCGGCAGCGCTATTGTTAAGTTTAGTCCCAAACCGGTAAATATTGCGGGAAACCTTAGCGGAAACGTTCGTGTTCTTTGCATTAATCTACCTTTTAACCTTAACTTTCAAACAAATATTTAGTCTTATTGAAAAATCTCTTTTCAAGTTTTTAAGAACAGAAAAAACCTCCTCAAAAACCCATAAAATAATAAATAAATTGCTAATAATTAAGCTATTCTCCAAACACATACCTTAAATAATCTCTTATTTGCTCATAACCCACATCCGAAAGAATAATTTTCTTATTATTATCTAGCAAATATAATCTTGGAGTAGTTATTACATTATAAACATCATAAAAATTTGAAACCCTGTTTGGGTCAAAAACATTATTCCAGTTTTCCAGTTCATTATCTTTAATAAATTTCAGCCATTCCTCAACATCAATTAGAGTATAAAGAGCAAATACTTCCAAACCTTTTAACCAATATTTATCTGAAAGCGATTTTATTTTTGGTGTGTATTCGCGGCAATGTCCGCACCCTGGCTCGTAAATAAATAATATTGTGTAATCTGCAACCAACTCGTGAAGACTTGTTGGGCTAAAATCTTCTCGCAGCACCTTTAAATCGGGAGCAATTTTATCTACAAGTGTTGGTTTAATGGAATTAACCCTTTCTTCAATTTTCTTTAACTTTGCCGAATCAGACCAAAAAGCTTGTCCCGATAAGTAATATTTTTCTGCCAAATGCACAAAAATATTTCTGTGAGTCATATACTTAGAAAGAGCAAAAAATCCCAAAAGATGTTCGGTAATAAACTGTCGCATTTCGCTTTTTGGAGGAGTTTTTTCAATAATTTGGTCTGCAGCAAAAGCAACGCTGTCGTAATGTTGATAAACTATTCTGGTAAGATATTGATTAATTTTGTAATAAAGATGATTTGACCTAATAAGTCTGGAATCGGTAAAATCTATATCGTCTAGAAAATGCTTTTTGTAGAACATAAATTGCTCGAGGGAATCTTTTACTTTTATTTCTTCCGGAATTTGTGGTTCTAGGGTAGTTTTCATCAAGCTGTAGAAAAGATTTTCACTATCGCCGGCTCTAATTTCCTCCATTAAACTCTGCTGCTCACGGTGTTTTTCAGCTATTTGGCTATTATAAAAATTTACAGAATCTTTATTGTCTCTAGCATTTAGTTTTAGTTTTTGAATAGTGTTTAACTCGTTGTTAATAGCGTTAATTTCTCTTGTAAATTTGCATAGCAATTTGTTAGATTTACTGCCTTTAGACCTAAATTTATCAACAAAATTCTCAGATTTATTATAAATAGCAAACCTCTGATCATCGTCGATTAAGATATCAAAATACTTACCATTTGGCAAATAAATTAAATATTGTCCTTGCAGCAAAGCTTTTTCATCTTTTGCAATTCCTTTTCCTTTTGAGTTTAGAAAAACAGAATCAACAGTAAATATTTTGTCCCTAAAATGATAAGCCAGAAGTACTGTGGTGTCTTTGAGACCATCAATTTTAACCTTGATTTTATAAGATTGGGGAAAAATCGGCGAATTAATTAAAAAGAGAACAATAAAAAAACAACAAAAAAATCGCATAGTAATAAAATTAGAAAGCAGCCAAGAGTAAATCAATATCTTTTGAAGAAATGTCGAAAAGATTTCCCATTTGGGAATTAGTAAGAATACCATTATAAAGGTAAACCCCATTTCTTACCCCCGGATTTTGTTTAATTAAGTTTTTAACGTCGCCGGCGCCTGCAAGTTCCATAAGCAAAGGCGTAAAAATATTGCTTATAGCATAAGAGGCAGTTCGTGCTACCCTTGCAGCCGCATTTGGTACACAATAGTGAATAACACCAAATTGGTTGTAAACCGGATTATTATGACTGGTAATTCTGGAAGTTTCAAAACATCCGCCCTGATCTATGCTAATATCAACAATAATAGAATTTTTTTTCATTTGTTTCACTATTTCTTCCGAAACCATAAAAGGAGTTGAATTTTCGGGATAGCGAATAGCTCCAATTGCAACATCGGCGGTTTTGAGAGCACTTGCAACAACTTTGGGCTGAATAATAGAAGTAAAAATATAATGTCCTAAATTAGACTGAAGCCTTCTTAATTTAAAGACAGAAGCATCAAAAACTTTAACCATTGCCCCAAGTCCCAGAGCAGTTCTAGCCGCATATTCGCCGGCTGTTCCTGCTCCTAATATCACCACTTCGGTTGGTTTAACGCCGGTAATTCCTCCCATCATTTCACCCTTGCCTTTGTGGGCATTACTTAAATATTCGGCAGCAACAAGAACAGAAGTTTTTCCGGCAATTTCACTCATTGAACGAACAACAGGATAGCAATCGTTTTCATCTTTTAAATATTCAAAACCTATTGCAGTAACACGTTTCTTAATAAGTCCCAACAAATAATCTTCCTTTTGAGCCCTAATATGTACAGAAGAAAACAGAATTTGATTTCCCCTAAGCATTTCAATTTCCTCTTTACTAACGGGACCAACCTTAAGTACAATATCGCAATTAAAAACCTCCTGTTTATTTTCAGTAATTATTGCACCCTTTTCGCTGTAGTCGTGGTTATCGAAATTTGCTGCAAAACCGGCATTACTTTCAATAATAACCTGATGTCCGTTGTTTACTAATAATTCAACACCCAAAGGAGTAAGACCAATTCTTCCCTCGTCTTGAAAAGATTCTTTTGGTATTCCAATTTTCAATTCTTGTTTTTTTCTAGCTACTTCAAGAGTCTCTTCTCTAGGCATTAAACCCTCTTTTGTGTAGTTCATTGGAGTATTTTGTGTGCTCATTTTTTTGAAGTTTTATAGTCTTACCACAAACCTACAAGTTTTTTTGCTAATAAACGCATTACCAAGGTTAAAAAAATTAACTAGCTGCAATAAACAATTAGAAGTTAGATTTATAGATAAATGAATTAAATAGGTTTATTAATAATAACAATAATTCAGAAAATAGAAAAATAGTAATTGGTAGTAAAATAATTTAACTACCTTTGTTTGCCAAAGTTTTAAAAAGATGAATTTGAAAGAAAAAATATCAAGAAAAAATATTGAAAAGTTTGATAAAACTACCGATAAGTTTCTAGTATTACATAACGACGATTTCAATACTTTTGAACACGTAATAGATTGTTTGGTTAAGATTGTTAAACATGAGCCTTTTCAGGCAGAACAATGTGCATATTTAACACATTATAAAGGCAAATGTGATATAAAAAAAGGAAGTGAAAGTGAATTAAGAAATATGCGTAAACAATTGGTTGATAATAAATTAAAAGTAAGCATTCAATAGCAATATGGAAACCCTAACCGTAATAGCATTAATATTAATAGGAATTGTCCTTTTGTTGTTGGAATTTTTAGTAGTTCCGGGGGTTACCGTTTTTGGTATTAGTGGGATAGGAACAATTGCAGCAGGAATTTATTTTTCGTACGAGTATTTTGGTTCCGAAGGTGGTTTAACGGCCTTAATAGGTTCATTTTTGGCTATGGGAGCTGTTTTTTATTATGCTTTCAAGAGTAAAACATGGGATAAAGTAATGTTAAAAACGGGTATAGTTGGTAAAGTAGATTCAATTTCTGAAGAAAAAGTTAAACCGGGTGACACAGGAGTTTCAATAGGCCGTTTGGCACCTATTGGAAAAGTTCAGGTAAACGGTGAATATTATGAAGGTAAATCAATAGACAATTTTATAGATCACAACATAGAAATTACAGTGGTTAAAGTTTTATCCACTCAACTGATTGTTAAACCTAAAAACGATTAAAATCATGCAATTATTATCTGTCTTATTAAATTCACAACAAAATTTTGAGCAATACCAGTACGTTTGGATTGGTGTTGGTGCATTTATTCTGTTTCTCATTTTATTGTATTTTATTCCACTGGGATTGTGGTTTACAGCCCAATTATCGGGAGTAAGAATCAGTCTTATTCAGTTAGTATTTATGCGTTGGAGAAAAGTACCACCAAAAGTAATTGTAAAAGCTATGATTACCTCAACAAAGGCAGGTTTAAAGCAAATTTCCCGTGATGAACTTGAAGCACATTATTTGGCCGGAGGTAGAGTTAATGCAGTAATTAACGCACTTGTATCGGCAGATAAGGCAAACATTGATCTTTCATTTAACATGGCAACAGCAATTGATTTGGCCGGTAGAGATGTATTTGAAGCTGTTCAGATGTCGGTAAACCCAAAAGTAATAAACACACCTCCTGTAGCAGCGGTTGCAGTAGATGGAATTCAGTTAATATGTAAAGCCAGAGTAACAGTAAGAGCTAACATTAAGCAACTTGTTGGGGGAGCCGGTGAAGAAACTATTTTAGCAAGAGTAGGGGAGGGTATTGTATCATCAATAGGTTCTTCGGTTTCTCACAAAGCGGTTTTGGAAAACCCTGACACAATTTCCAAGTTAGTTTTGGGTAAAGGATTAGATTCGGGAACAGCATTCGAAATATTATCTATTGATATAGCTGACATTGATATAGGAAAGAATATTGGAGCAGGTTTACAGATAGACCAAGCTGAAGCTGATTTAAAAGTAGCCCAGGCAAAAGCTGAAGAAAGACGTGCAATGGCTGTGGCATTAGAGCAAGAGATGCAAGCCTTGGCAAAAGAAATGTCGGCTAAAGTTATTGAAGCAGAAGCAGAAGTTCCAAGAGCAATGGCAGAAGCCTTTAGAAGTGGAAATTTGGGCATAATGGATTATTACAAAATGAAAAATATTGAAGCAGATACGGGAATGCGCGACAGCATTGGAAAACCCGGAAAAGGCAATAAATAGTTCATTTTAAGCAAATAATATAAAAAGGAGCGATAATTTCGCTCCTTTTTTTTGATTTATTCAATCTATTGCTTATTTTTGTTTGCTTTTTTAAGCTAGGTTCTTGAAATTTATGTGCAATAAGGAAAGGAAGAGTGAGGTTGAGAGTGAGTATTGAGATTTTTTTTATTGCATAAAAAAAATAAGGAGAGGTGGGTGAGTGGCTGAAACCACCAGTTTGCTAAACTGACGTACTGAGAAATTGGTACCGGGGGTTCGAATCCCCCTCTCTC
>JAFGXD010000042.1 GCA_016936815.1 Bacteroidales bacterium | reverse complement strand
TAATAAAAAAAATGGGTGGTCAAGCACATCGGCGCAGACTGGTCAATTTAAATCGGCGCAGACTGGTCAATTTGGTCGGCATATGCATTCATCAGGCAACATTATTTTATCTTCGTTATTTTTACTCATTTCTCATAAATTTAAACCGCAAAAATAATTATTTAAAATTGAATGTCGCAAAATGAGATACCCAATTTTTAACATCGCAATTTGCGACCTCAAAACTCAATTCTATGGATGTTGTATTTTTTAGCTATAAACCCTAAACCAACTCTTAATCAATTATTTACCAAATTTGGTAGGGGTTGGTAGGGGATTATTTTGGGTTGTGCAGCTAATAACAAAGTCCTCTATTCTTTAGAACAATTATCTCTGACCCATAAAGAAAAAGTAGAGGGTAACAATAGATTTTACCTTTTTTTATGATAGTAATAAACCCGTAATCGTCTAAAAAGCCTCCTTTTTCCTCAAAGGAATGTAAAAATGAGTCAACAAATTCTTCCAATGACTCTTTTATATCTATTTTGGAACTAACATCAATGTTATGGCCAGTTCTTACATATTTATATTCGTTAATAGTTTTGAATTCTTTTTGAATAAACAGGCTATTTCTTTGACAATATAAACCATCAGAAAAAACTTCAATGATAAAATAATTGCTTTCAAAGAAGTCTTCAAAAATAGTAGTATCCATTTGATGCAAATAATAGATTGGTTTGCTTCTAGAAATTGAAAAGGATGAGTCGCAAATTCTTCTTAATTCATTTATTCGGATTGAATCAACATTATCATAATCAAAATCTCTTTTTAGGCTTTCACTTGTCTTTTTTGACCACTCCTTTTGAAAATCATATAATTCTTGTCCTTTTGCTCCAAAAAAAATTAAAAACAACAATATTGGCAGGGTGTATTTTCTAAAATAATTCATAATAAAAATCTAATTTCTTTGCATTCTAATTTCGATTCCTTGTATTTCTTCTGGACTAAATGGTACCGAAACCCTTCTTCTATTAACATATCCTTGTTCTTTTCTTAAAATATTTTCCTTATTTCTTGTGTTTATTTCTTCATTCATTAATGGCTCGTGATTACCAGGTTTTTCTGGCGGATAGTTATCCCCATCTATTTCTCTAGTTTTATCAACTATTCCCTGATCGTGATGAGATGAGTGTATCAATTCATGTCCCAAAACTATTTCATTTGGACTAGATTCGAATTCTCCATTCTCCATCATTGCATTCGCATTAGGATTCTCGCTTGGGTTTTGTTCAATCATAATTATTGTTCCAGTCCCTTTACCATTTTCAGCTTCTTCTTCTCCACCAATTATTGGTTTTACAGAACTTGTATTGCCTTCAAAAATACTATGTGTATTGGTTGACTCAATTAATTCACCTACCAAACACGTGCCAAATTATTTAGATGGGTTAATAGATTTTGTTGAAATTGAGATAATTCCGTTTTCATCCATAATCAATTCATCGCTAGTTAGTTTTTGAATCACAGTCAAAATGTAATTTCTATATTCAGGATTATTTGAAATGACTTGAATCTGTTTTCCATCCGGATCAATAGCAATAATAGGCATATTCCCAACAAAACAATAGGAACTCAAACTATGATACTTAGCCGCCAACGGATCACAAGCCGTCCATCTACCAATCCTAGAATCATAAACCCTAGCCCCAAAATCCAAATGTGTTCCTGTAGAGCCGGTTAGCTCGTTTATATTCTCTTGTCCATTAAACCCAAAGGTGTAATGATTAAAGCCATTTTTTAAAGTGCGTCTCCCTTTGCTTGCTGTATGCAAGTTTCAAAGGGCTTGTGGGGTAGTATTTGAGTTTATGACAGGCCATGGTTTAATTGGTAATCAATAAATTACTACGGTTTTATCTTGGCATTTTTTTTGGATTTTGTTTCGTAGCAAATACAGCAAAAACAATCACTGAATTTTCTTCAATTTGGTAAACAATCAGATAGGGGAAAATTTTTAATGCGGCTGCTCTAAAATTTAGGTATCTTATCTGATAGCTTTTTGGTGCTTTTTCTATATGTTTGAAATACGAATCAAGTTCATTAACAAACCTTTCTCCTAAACCTTCAAGCTTTTCTTCATACCATAAATAAGCATTGTTAATGTCTTGCTTTGCTTCTTCCTTTAAAATCAAACGGTAAATCATGATTTATCTACCAATACTTGTTTTTACTTCATCCCAAGAGTATGACTTTGATGCTCCCTTCTCATGGTTCTGCATTCTAAGTTCTAGTTCTTTCTTCTGCTCCGAAGTAAAATTAATATTATCTCCTTGCGATTCTAATTGAAACAACATTAACTCATAAAATGTATTAAGGAACTTTTCGTCGATACTGTCGAGGTGTTCACGAAGAAATTCTTTTTTTTCACTTGTGCTCATATTATCACGTTTTAGGCAAAGTTAAGTATAAAACTATAAGCAAAATAGAATTGGAATGTTTTTTTTATCAATCAGATTATCGAATGTGCAATTCTGTTTTCTCTCCCTTTGCTTGCTGTGTGCAAGTTTTAAAGGGCTTGTGGGGTGGTATTTGAGTTTATGACAAGCCATGGTTTGTTTGGTAAAAATAGTGATTTTTTTGGATTCAGCGTAATTTTGGTTTTATTCTGCTCTTTTTAGTTCTGACGACCACACAGGGTCGCCCTTACGGCTTCATCCGAGGAAGTTTTAGATTCCTAGTTCCGCAGCCTACGGCTGCTCCACGCGGAATGACAGAATGCCCCATGCAAACCGTGTCATTCCGAAACGCAGCGAAGCGGAGTGAGGAATCTCCTCCATAACCTGCGCCGCAGAATAAAAGCCCTAAACTAACTTTACGTAAAGCATCAGGAGATCCCTACGCTTCACTCGGGATGACTCGTACATAAGTTACTTTAGTCTTGTTGTGCCCTGCGGCTATCCTTCTCCCTCAGAACCCATGCCCCATGCAAACCGTGTCATTCCGAAACGCAGCGAAGCGGAGTGAGGAATCTCCTGAATAATCGTAAAGCTTGTTGTTTGTAGCAAACCATGCCCCATCATTTATCTACTATTCAATTATTTACCAAATTTGGTAGGATTTGGTATGGGATTGTTGTGTTTTGTGCAGAGCACAAAATGATTACTCTTTGTTCATTTCGTTTATTATATATTCTTTCTTTTTCAATTGAAGCTCTAAATATATCATTTGCTTATTACACTCTAGATATTGTTGGTAAATTGTTTCATTCTGTTTTTCAAGATCAATTATTTTTTTTTTACAGCTATCTAATTCAGAATTGCAATCAAATATTCTATCCTTATAATTATATGTATTACAACCTACAAATAACAATATACTCAAAAATGACAAAGTTTTTTTCATAATGTAATTATCTATAATGTTCCATCCAAGCACCAATAAAAGCTTGCTCATGAATAGGTAATTTTTGTATCCTGATCATCATTTTCACGTGAGATTCTGCGCTTGGAAAAAACTTAAGAACAAACTTAGCTTCACTAGGAACACATTTTTCGTAAATTGATTCAGGATCATCATTTTTTGATGCTGCGGATAATTCAGATTCTTTGTTTAAGACGGCTTCATTGGAATTTTCATACTTATTAAAATTATTGTCACTCTCAATTTTCCAATTTGCTTCTTGCAACTCAATAACTGAATAATCTGGATATTTACCTTCAATATTATAACCAAGTCTAGCATCCTGATTCAAAAAGTTTTTGGTAAATTCCACCTCCTTTTTGAAGGTGAAGATTTCATTATAATCATTATTAGTATCAGGCTTTTTTCCGTCCTTAATTTGTCCTTTATAAAGATAATCACTTATAGCATCACTATTAAGTACTTTTGGCATAGAATAATAGTCTGATAGAAATTTATTTTCGTCTGCGATGGTCACAACTCTATTTGGCATATTGTCGGGAACGAGATAAAAAATTTTATTTGTTAAAGAATAAAACAAAGTAGAATCTCCATTATTATCTATTGCTATTATTGGAGTATTACTTGCAAACAAGAAAGGTGATTGCCAAGGGAAGTTCCCTGCAAAATTATCAACACTCAAAAACCTCCCCAACCTACTATCATACACCCGAGCCCCAAAATCCAAATGCGTTCCTGTAGAGCCACTTATCTCGTTTAAATTCTCTTTGCCATTAAACCCGAACCTATAACCATATCCCAAACCCATAATCATATACCTACAAAGAATAAGTTAACCCAAGCATTGCCTGAAAACCATAACCCGGATAGCGGTTGTATTGCTCGTAGTTTTTGCCTGTTATGTTTTTTAGGTAAATAAAAGCGGATATTTTCTTATTGTACCTGTATTCTAATCCTAAATTAATATCTATATGTGCAGGGGTTTTTTCGGGATTAATTTCTGTCAATGTCGTAAAACCTGTTGTTGGTATGTAATAACCCCCAATGGCATTAATGTCTAAATGAGCCAAAATAATGTTTCTAATATTGTACTTTGTATTAAATCTTACCAAAAAATCAGGCTTATGCCACGGATGCGAAAGGGATTGCATGGTGTAAATAAAATAATCGGCTTGCAAGGTAAAAGATAGCTTCTCCGATTGCCTGAAACCTAATTTTCCTTGCAAATTAACCATCATTACGGTATCGGTAAGCAAATCGAATTTATTTCCGCCGTAATACAATGTTTCTAAGGCCGGGGTGCTGTCTTTTTGTACTGAAACTGTGTTGTTTACGTAAAAATACATATTCTCTGTCTCACAATATCCAAGGTTTAAATCGTACGATATGCGAGGTGAAAAATTGCCTTTCAATCCCCCTTTTATCTTTATGGTGTTGTTTATATCGTAAATTTCTGTGTTGGGGTCAATAAATGGATTTTCACTTGAAAGATCCCTATATGTAAGGGCTTGAAGATTTCCTCCAATCTTTATGTAAGGCACCATAAATCCTTCAAGTATGCTGTATTGCATGTAAATATTGGGATATAAATGAAACTTTGCGTTGTCGTCGGCATTCATTTTCGACATTAAATCCAGTCCCAAATTTATTTTCCAGTCTTTTCCTTTAAATCCTATCCACGGATTTAATGTTAAATAGGCATTTAGTGTTGTATCGCCCATTAGTTTTCTGTCTAATAGCCTGAATTTTGTATTTAATCCCAATAATTCGCTGCCCCTAAATTTGTTGAAATCTGCATTCAATACAAAATCCTTTTCGTTGTTCTTTTCAGAATCATTCATAAAATCGAAAGCGAACTTTAATTTATAATTCAAATGCGAACTGTCGGGATGAATTGAAAATAAAGAACTTGAAGCATTAAGGTAATTGAAATTTTGATTCTGAATGTCTTTTTTCTCGGTATATACATCGAATAGTGAAGTATATGCTGAATCCGGTCTTGCATAGTAATAATATGAATTTCTTGCAAAACCTGCGTCGGCTGTTAATACGCTCTTTCTAAAAATTTTCTTTCCAAATATTGAAATTTCGTTTTCTGCAAATCCCGAAAATGTCTTTTCTCCGTCGATTTTTATTTTCCCTGCTGCTGAATAATGCTTTAGATTAATGCCATAGACTGTATTTTTACTCCTGTTACTGTTGTGGTTTAGTTGAAAATATGGCATCATATAGTTTGCAAAACCAAGTTTTATGTAGGTATTGTATAATTTGCTAATATTTTCGGGAGATATTTTTGCTGCATTTATCTCAGAAACTTCAAATTCTGTGTTATACTGAGAGGTTTCCAAAGAATAGGAAAAATCTACATTTACAGTATTTGTATCTTTAACATTAGGACTAATTGTCATTTTGCTGGCATCGGAAAGTGGCGTTTTAGGCTTGCCAACTATTACTATATGATCTTGTGCAAATATTCCGTAAGGAAGTATAAATGTAATTATTGCAAGAAAAGCAAATTTCGTTTTCATGGCTATTTTGTATTTTTTCATTTTCAAATCAATTAGTACTTTACTTTTGTTATTCATTTTCGATATTTTCTTCCGGTTCTTCCTCAGGCTTAATATTTTCGTCGGGAAGTAATGAATTTTCTAAACTGCTCTTTTCAATATTTATCTGTATTTCGTTTTCAGAGCTTTCGGTTTTTGGTTTGCTTTCAAGAAGTATAATTTTATTAAGCTTTTCTCTTGCTTCATCAATTATTCCGTCGTCTTTTATGCTATAATTGTCTAATATGCTTTGAAGTGTTGCTTTTGCCTGATAATTATCATTTTTGGCCATAAAGACATCCGATCCCAAAAGGAAACTCTTTCCAAGCCAGTACTGATAATCGGTTCCTTTTGAAGCAAAATCAAATATTTCTCTTTCGGCAACATCGTAAAGTTCTTGCTTGTAGAAAATTAATGCTACCATATACTTTGCTTCTGCGCCCTGTGAGGTACGGGTGGCTTGTGAAATAAACATAAACTCTTCAATTGCAGGTTCCAATTCGTTATTGGCGTAATAAGATAGCCCCTTAATATGGTGAATTTCACGTTTTTGATTTTCGTCAAGTTTCTCGAGGTTTAGAGTTTTTTCTGCTGAAATTATTGCTTCATAGTATTTACCTAAATTGTACTGCGAGCGCATTTGTCCCATAAGTGCAATTACAATATTGTCGGTATTATGAGCAAGTTGTTCAAGTTTTATGTAGGAATTAAGCGCTTTTTCATATTCTTTTCTTTTGTAATAAATCTGAGCCGATTGTCTGGCAGCTTCTTCAGAATAATCGTTTTTATTGGCTTTCATTAAGAATTCATAAGAAACAAGGGCATCATCTTCGTTGTTGTTTTTAATATCGCAAACCGATTTATAATAATGAACTTTTACCAGATATTTGCCATTAGGATATTTATTTATGTATTCCTTAAAACGTTTTTCAGCTTCAACTAAATTGCCTTCAACCAAAAATAGTTTTTCGGCAGGAAAAAAAGCCAAGGAATCTTTTTTCTCTTCGCTTATATCAACATTAAGTTTTTCAATTTCAGAGACTTTATTATTGTCGGCTAATATTTTCTCAAGTTGAGCGTAGGCCGTTTTTCCATCGGGACTTGTTTTATCTCTTTCAAAAACTTTTGTGTATGTTTCAATTGCCAAATCCCAATCTTCCCTAAACTGGTGAATTGAAGCTATTTGCAGAAGTGCTTTTGGGTAATATTCCGATTTTGGATGTTCGTCAATTAATTGTTGAAAACTAACCAAAGCCATATCTTGTGCATCGGTTGCCACATAAGCTCTTCCTTGTTCAAAAAGTGCATCGTCGATATATGGTGAATTTGGATATGAAAGAATTAGTTCTGTAAGTGTTACAATTTTCATATTCAGACTATTATATCCGTCAGTATTAAGTCCCTGAGAGATACCTTTTTGGTAAAGAGCATAATCGGTTGCTGCCAATCCTATTTCAATTGATTTAGAGTAATATTCAACTGCAAGGTCGAATTTTTTGTCGGTGTAAAAACAATCGCCCACTCTAGCATTAGCATCGCAAACAAAAGCATTATTAACGTTTTCGTTTGCAGTAAGAAACTTTCTGAAAGAAATCATTGCTTTTTTGTAGTCTTCCAGCTTAAAGTTACAATAACCTGAGTTATAGTCTACCATTTTAAACTCATCTGTTCCAATAGCTCCGGCAGATTTCGAAAATTTTTCGTAATAAGTGAGAGCATCTTTATATCTTTCTAATCGGTAATAAGACTCAGCTTTCCAGTAAAGCGACTGAGCTTTGTAAACCTCGTTGTATTTGGCATTGTTTAAAGATTTGTCGAAGTTAATAATTGCATCTTCCCATTGTTTGTTTTTAAAAAGTTCAAGTCCCCTGAAAAATGCAACTTTCTGGTAGGTTTCTTCTGTAAAAGCGTTTACTTTCTGAATATTTTCAAGAGCTTCCATTGCTTGCCTGTAATTTTTCGTTGTCATGTACACATTACTGAGATATCCGTACATTTCGTCGAGTTTGGGTGAATTAGGGTAGTTTCTTACAAACTCTGTTATTGCTCTAAGCGACTCATTGAAAGGTGAAAACGACAATTCGTAAGTTATTTTTGCGTAATTGTAAGCAGCATCTTCCTTAATTCGCTTGTCGAAATCCATTTTAGATGCTGCCGAAAAGGCTAATCTAGCGTTGTTTTTACTATTTGTTTTAAGGTAACAATCTGCCAAAAGAAAATAAGCGTTTTGCGAAAGCGCATCTGTTAAATTAACCGATTTTTCTAGGTTTTCTGAAGCATGAACAAAATCACCGGCTCTGTAATAAGCATATCCCAATTGGTAAATATCATCTCTGGTAAAGGTTTTTGCTTTTTCTTTAAACATTTGAAGATATGGAATGGATTCTTTAAATCTCATGGTTTTGTAAAACGACTCTCCAACAATTCTTGCAATTTCAGCTTGACGTCTAGTTCCAACTGAATCGAGCAATGCAGGACCATATTCAATAACCTTTGCATAGTTTTTTTGAAGATAATAAATTTGAGCAATATAATATGGCGCAATTGGAGCAAACATTTCATCCTCACTAAGTTTGGTAAAACCTTCCAAAGCTGTTTGGTAGTTTTTTTCAAGATAATTAAGGTGTGAATAGTAATAAAGAGCCGGACTTTGGTATTTATTATTGCCATCTTTTATTTCGAAGAATGATTTTTTTGCTTTTGGATAATCTTCAAGGGCAAATGAAGTGTATCCCGACTTAAAATGATACTCGGCAAGCTCCTCATTACTAAGGTTTTTCACCTCAACCATATCGAACCATTGAGCAGCTTCTTTAAGACTTTGAGGTTTTAAATCTCTGAATTTGAAAAGAGCCATTTTAAGATAAGCATCAGTTACTTTGGTGCTTTCACGGTTGTTGTTAATAAAATTTCTTATAAGATATTCGGCATCTTCGTTAAAAAGTTCTATTGCACAAATACTGCTGTAATATTCGGCATTAACGCGGTTTTCGTCTTCAATTCCTGCGTATTCGAGATACTTGTTGAAGTAAAACTGAGCGGCGGAATATTTCTCCTTTTGAAACAAATCGTGAGCAACAGAATAGTTTTTATCTGAAAGGGTTTCATTAATAGATTTTTGAGCAAAAGCTAGAAATCCATTGATTTGAAATACCAAAATCAAACTAAATACAAATAATTTGTAGTTCATGTTTTTTCTTTTATTACATTTTATTTACTTTAACTAACTGCCTAATAAATAGTTAATTAGTTTTAAT
Organism: Bacteroidales bacterium; assembly: GCA_016936815.1. Taxonomy (GTDB): domain Bacteria; phylum Bacteroidota; class Bacteroidia; order Bacteroidales; family GWF2-38-335; genus GWF2-38-335. The sequence goes on along the minus strand of JAFGXD010000042.1, from coordinate 1,603 downwards.
TAAAAAGGTTTTAACCCGGTTAAAAATACCCATAATAGTATTACAGACTTTTGACAATCAAGCCTTTTAATTAACAATTAACTGTTTATTTCTCTCAATTATTGTAAGTTGGTTGGTTTTGCAGAAAGGTCTCGTAATACATCTTATAGTAAACCTCTCTATGATAATAAGTTATCAGGACTACTCCCCAATACCAATAAAGCTCAATAGTTGAATGTTTTGCAAATCGGAATAGTCGTACTGATAAAGGCCGTCGGAGCCAATCATCATTAAAATGTTGTTGTGAGGTATAACATCAAATGTGTTAATATTGGGAAAATGTGCAATCATATTCTGGTTTATGCTGTACAAATCGCTTACGTTGTAAATTTTTAAACCCGCAGAGCCATCGCATATAAAAAGCACCTCATCGTCAATTCCCAAGCCATAAGGCTCAGTCATTGCATAGCTTGTAAGCAGTTGAGGATTGCTGTAGTTGGTAATATCAATAACATCGAGCTGACTAAGTGTGTTTCCGCAGTCGTTTCCGGCTCTAAGGGTTACAAAAGCTGTATTTCCTTGCACTACAACCGGGTCGCAGCTTTCGAGATGAGAAATTGAAGAAACATAAGTCGGATTTGAAGCTTGTGCCAAAGAGTAGATTAACATTCCGTTTCTGCTACCAACAAACAAATGATTATTGTATGAGAAAAGCGTTTCAATATCCCACCAAGTGCTTACTGTATTGCTCGTTTTAACCGGGGCAGAATTATTACTTAAATCAAAAACAAAAATTTCCTGCTCGTTAATTGTGTAAAGGTAATCCTGGTAAACCATAAACCTTGCCAACGACCCTGCAATTGCTACCGAAGATGCTTTTCCGTCGCCACCACCGCTAAACGAGTTGGTTTCTGCAAGCGAAACATCGTCTTTCATGCCTCCAAAAAGAGTCCAGTTGTCGGAGTTGGTATTGTCTTCAATAAATCTTTCTTCAACTTCGCCAATTGTATATCCTGTAACCAATCCCTGCGATGGGTCGATTGTTGCAACAGGAAAATTTGGGTCGTAAGGCGGAATTTCGTAAGTAAATACATCGTTTATTCTTGTAAGAAGACTTACATTATTCATATCCGAAATATCAAATGCAAGCAAATCAACGTAGCTGTCGGCATAAAGTACATTGTTTTTTACAGCCATATCAACATTTCCGGGAATATCAATAAAACCAATATTCTGAGGATTTGAAGGATCGGTATTGTTAATTATATGAATTCCTTTAAATACTTCATTTACAAAAATGTAGTTGTTATAGAAAAATAGTTTTCCGGGAGTGCCAATCTCGCTTGCTTCGGCTGAACCTACAGGATAAGAACGCAAAGTTTCGTAAGTCATATAAACCGGAATATTTCCTGTAAACTTCCTTTTGGTTATTACTTTGTCTGTGCAACCAAATTCAGGAAGAATCAGCATTGCTGCCAATATCAAAAAAATAATACCATTTTTCGTTTTCATAATGAATTAATATTTATTTTTAGAAAAATTTTGAATCAAATTTATGATTTATTTCTAACTAAATCAATAGACTAACATGAATTTTAAATTATTATTGCTTGTTTTTTCTTTT
>JAFGXD010000007.1 GCA_016936815.1 Bacteroidales bacterium | reverse complement strand
CAGTTAAGAACCTGATCTACACCTGCTGAAGCTGTTGGTAAGCTTGCGTCTTGTGTTACGGTTACCACATCAGAAGCTGTACAGCCGTTTGCTGAATTTGTTACAAGAATTGTATAAGTTCCGGCTGCATTAACAACAGGACTTGTTGTAGTTCCTCCGGAGACAATATTTCCTCCGGCAGTTGACCAAGAATAAGAATATTCAGCACCTGCACTTGAACCTGAGCCATCTAAAGTTACTGAACTAGTGGTGCAATCAAGAATAAACCCTGCACCGGCATCTGCAAAGCAAGGATCGGGAGTACAATCATCAACGGTAACAACAATTGTGTCGGTAACATCCTGACATGTTCCGTTAACGGTAACAATATACTCAGTTGTTACGGTTGGCGAAAAGGTCTGACTTGCCCCTACAACGGGTCCACCGGCACCATTATTCCATGTCCACACATAAGTATTACCTGTTCCTGGAGCAGTTGCAGTAAGAGTTACATCATCGCCATTGCAAATTGTTTGGTCATTGCCTGCATCAACAACTGTAACATCGTTTTCGTCGGTATAAATTGTGTAATCGCAAACCGAGCCGGCATTTCCATCAACCATAATATAGTATGTTTCGCCAACGGTTAATCCGGAAGCAGAAACAGTAAATGCGCCTCCCCAAGAGCCGTCTGTTAAATTACAGGCTGAAACTCTTAAGAAGTTGGTTCCATCAAAGTAAAAAACCCCAACCTGAATACCATCGCCTGCACAATTGCTAACAACAAAATCTAAATCCACTGTAGTAGATCCTGCCTGAAACTGAAGCCAAGAGTTATTTTCTAGAGTTCCACCAAAAAGGTTATCGGAAGGAGCGGGACAATCACCGCCGCCCGTAAGGTTTGCAGGTCTGTCTTCCATATAATACGAGCTGGTATTTCCGCAGTACCCGTTTAGATTGCAAATGTAAGTAGCTTGCGAAAAAATATCAGCGGCTGCGGGGTTACCGTTGCAATCCGGTGGTGGAGCAGTACAGGAAATTGTTGCCGACCAGCCTGCATCAACTCCTGAAGAATTAGAAATAAAGTTAAATGTTACGCAATCGCTTGTTGTTGCTAAACCAAGTTGGGAAAATGAAAAATCGTCAGAATTATCTAAAACAGTAATTAATGCTCCCGATGTTCCAACGCCATCGTAAACGTAAAGGGCATCTCCGGCCGCCATTCCAAAATCGGTAAAATTAAACCTCAAAGGATTTCCCGATGAGCTGCAAAACGTAACAGTATAGTTTTCGTTATCGCCATATTTTCCAAAACTGCCAACATTACTGTCGGTAAAGGTTCCCGAACATGTTACAACGGTATTGCCGTTTTCTGTCATAATATTATAAGTCTGTCCTTCTGCCAGGAAGAAAGATACTGTTAGGAATAGAATAAATAAAAACTTCATTTTTTACTACTTTATTAATATTTTTTTGTTGAAAGAATTACCGGAACAATTAACTTTAATTAATATCAGAGTGGGGTTTTTAACAAGAAAATCTACATCTACAGAATGTGAACATTTTTCAGGATTAATTATACCTCCTGCCAGTTTTCTCCCAGATACATCATAAATGGAATAATCTGTTTTTGAATTTGATGCCAGATTTTCGAAAACTATTGAATTATTGTCTTCCGAATAATACATATTAAAATTATCAAAGCCTGAATTGAAATTTACAGAAGCTATATTAGAAAAAGTAAAATCGCCGTTATAATCGGTTTGCTTAATTTTGTAATAGTTAATTCCTTTAACCGGTTCTTTATCTATTATGCTATAATTATAAATTGTTGAAGAGTTACCTGCACCTTCAACATCAGCAATATCGAAAAAATCTCTTCCGTTTACCGATTTTTGAACTGTAAAATAATCGTTGTTTTTTTCTGAAAAAGTTGACCAACTAACCGTAATTTCTTCATTATTCTGAATTGCTGTTAACTTAGAAAATTCAACAGGAAACAAACAATCGCTAACACTAATAACAATTGTATCGGTTTGAGCTTCACAAACTCCTCCTCCCGAAATTTCAACAATATATGTAGTGGTAACAACCGGAGAAAAAGTTTGTACAGCACCAACAGCATTAACAACAAGTCCATCCAGAGAATTCCAAATGTATGTACCATCCGGAGGCCCTGAGGTTGATAGTTCTATTGATTGTCCGTTACAAATAGCTTGATCGGCGCCTGCATAAACCACTGCAACACCGGTATTTGCATTAATGGTATATTCGCAAATATCTCCAGCATTTCCATCTGTCATTATGTAATAAGTTTCTCCAATTGTTAATCCTGTTGCTGAAAGAGTGAAGTTACCCGAATGGGAACCGTCCGACATGCTACAATCCGACATTCTGGTTAGTGAAGAACCATCGTATGCAAAAATTGCTGTTTGAATTCCGTTGAGGCAAGTTCCACCTAAAGGCACTTCAAAATCGAATTCCGCAGTTGTGGCATCGGCAATAAATTTAATCCACGAATTATTTTCAACAGTTCCTAAAAAATTTAGAGCAGAAGGACATGATCCACCCGTATAGTTAAGGTCTGCCGGAACATCAGAATCAAAATCGCCGCTGGTAATTCCGCAATATCCGTTAATATTACAAACATAAGGTGCTCCCCCGAATAAGTCGCTGGCAGGTTCGTTTCCACCGCAAGAAAGAGGAGTATAACAAGAAATTGCTGCAGACCATCCTGCCGCTGTTGTGGCGTCGCTGTTAGTAACAAATTGGAAGGTAATACAGGAGCCTGGTGAAATAAAACTAAAGGAAGAAGCTTCTTCGAAATATGGCAAACGGTTAGAGTTTGCAGCATTTCCTGTTATTTTTTGTATTAATGGTGAAGATGTTGAAGGGCCATTGTAGAGATAAAGCGTATCTCCGGGAGCGATTCTTCCTGTTGAAAATGAAAATTTTAGTAAGTCACCATCAGGAGAGCAAAAACTAATGCTATTATCTTCGTTAGCCGAGTAATTTCCTGCAGGATTACTATCTGTAAATGTTCCTGAACAAGTAATAATCTCAGCTTCGTTAAACACATCAATTTCGTAAGAACTTGTATTGAGAGTGGTGGCTGAAGAAGTAATTTCACTAACATTATAGCAATTGTCGGCGCTGTTAAAAGAATAAATAGAAAAAATGTAGTTGGTGTTTGGAGCAAGTCCAGTAATGTTTACAGAAGAGCCTGCACCGCTGAAAAGAACAAAGTTTTCGGTACCAATTTCAGAACCTGCACCAAAAGAAGAGTTTGCTGTGTATAAAGTATTTGAAACAGGGTCTGAATGACTTGTACCATCAATTTTTCCAACCACAAGACTCATATCACCGCTACCGGCTGTCCACGATAAAGTAAGACTACTGTAAGAAACCGAACTTGTTGAAGCTGCCGAAACCTGGGTAGCCGGCGCAGAGCAAAGAGTAGATTCCAGAACGGAATTAGTATTATAACAAGGAAAGCCTGTATTATAAGAATATACTGCAAAATCGTAATCTGTTCCGGGATTAAGCCCTGTTACCGTTAGCGAAGTTCCGGAACCTGTATAGACCACAAAATTTCCCGTACCAATTTCGCTTCCCGCTCCAAAAACCGAATTTGCAGAATAAGTATTACCTGAAACAGGATCAGAAAGAATTCCCGAGTTTTCTTTTGCAATAACCAGAACCTCATCACCGCTTCCGTTTGTCCAACTTAAATCTATTGAACTGCCTGTATTGTTAGAAAGAACAAGGTTTGAAGCAGGAGTTGCAGGACTAAAAGTACCAACAACAGAAACATTATCGTGGCGCATACTTCCGGTTGAGCTTGTTCCCCAATAGGCAATTTTAATTTGAATTGTCGAGCCACTTAAACCGCTTAAACTTCTTGTTGCATTTGAACCGCTTCCGGCAATAGCTGCACCAATTGGCACATAAGCTGCACCGTCTAAAGAATAATACATTCTAACGTAATTTGAAGAAATTCCACTTGTGCTAACAATTAAATCGGCAGAAACAGTAACATTGGAATAGCATTCAATATTAACCTCCGCAGAAGTCCACCAGCAAGGATTAGCTTCATTAACTCCATCTGCATCCTGCACATAAAACTGTCCTCCTGATACATAAAAATAATCTCCTGCCGAAAATGGTAATCCCGCACCCACATTAATACTCCAATTTGTAACACCCGAAACATCGTAAGTAGTGCCATTCTGACCTTTTCCGTTGTTTGTTGAGAAATTTTCGGAATACAGATTAGTTTGCGATTCAGCCTTAATTGAAACAAAGCCTAAAAGAATCAAAAATGTTATGTATGAGATTTTTATTTTCATTTTGAGGGGCGTTTTAAGTAAATATTGTTTCACTTGTTAAACCTGCCTTTTGTGTTAAAAGCATATTAAATTATTGCTAAATTTAAACCAAGAGGCCTAGTGACGCAAGTCAAAAGGGATAATCAGTTAAAGGATGGGGTATAGGTTAATTTTTGTGGTAAATGGTTATTTTTTTGGGGCGAATTGTTTGCATATTGCTTTTGGGACAAATTTATTGTTTAATCTCGCCCATCTCTAATCTTTTCCAAAAAGGCTCTGGGAAAAGCTCTTGAAACAGGAATTTCTTTGTCAATATCGTTAAAATGCAATTTGTATCCCTGTGCATTGCCCGAAACACGACTAATCTTGTTAATATTTACAATATACGATTTGTGACAGCGAACTATACATTCGAAGCCAGATAGCTGCTCTTCCATCCTTTTCATGGAACCTCTTAACAATACCTTTTTCAGCTTATCGTTTTCAAAATAGTTTACCGATGAGTAATTATCGTTTGCTTCTATAAAGAAAAACTCCGATGTTGGGGTTTCTACAAAGTTTTTGTCGTTATCGGCAACAAGTCTTATTAATTCAGTTTCTTCCTTCTTTTCAATGTTTTTTATTTGGGAAGATATTTCGCCGGCAGTTTTTAAATTACGGCTGTACAAAACCCTTTCAGCTATTAAAATAAAAGCAAAAATTGGCAAAACCGCTAAGGTAAAAACATTAATAAGAGAATCGAAAAAGCCGTTGAATGAAATGGAATTCTCCGAAAAGTAAACCAAAACTATTGAAATAATAGCCAGAACAAGTAAAACTCCCAACGACAGCAAAATTAAAGTTGAAGAATCATTAATAATCCTGTTTAGGTTGGCAAGGGCAAAAATTATTGCAAATAATAGTATGGCTAAAAGAAAATAGCGGTTTCTTTTTTCCGAATTGGCTTTTTGCTGCAAAATTTCTTCCTTTTCTTTATTCAGAGCAATTTGTTGCTCCTTTTTATCTAGTTGATATTTCGATTCTATTTCTGCAATTTTCGAATTAATTTCTACTGAGTTAATGGAGTCGTTAAGAGAAGTAAATTTCTTCTGAAACTCAAAAGCCGATTTATAATCACCGGTTAGGTAATACAAATCGGCAAGTTGTGCATATCCTTCTTTTATTTCGTTTCTAAAGTTTATTTTTTCCGAAAACAACAGACTTTGTTTTATAGCCAAAATAGCTTCACTATATTCTTTTTGAGCTCTGTATAGCTTACCCAGCTCAATGTATAATGTTGAAACAAAACCATTGTCGCCCGATTTCTCGGCAATTTCAAGAGCCTTTTCAAGAAACATCCCCGCTTGTTGCACGTTTCCTCTTTTAATGTCAACTCCCGCCAAACCATAATAGGCAAAATATATACCTTCGGCATTATTTATTTCCTGTTCAATTAATAAAGAATTGTAGTAATAAGTGTAGGCTATTTCCAAACTGTCTTTTATCTCGTAAATAGTTCCAATATTATACAGCCGTAGGGATATAAGACTTTTGTTTCCAAGCTTTTCTTCAATTGCAAGCGACTCTTTAAAATATTGCATTGCTTTGTCTAAATTCAACTGCGACTGATATATACTGCCCAAATTATTAAGACAAACCGATTCGCCGGATTTATCCTTATTTTTTCTTGCAATTTTTAATGCTTGAATCTGAAAATCAATAGCCTCATCGTAATTTCCAACATTTTTTTTCAAAATACCCAATAAATTTAGACTGGCAAATTCAGATTCCGAAAGATTTAATTCTCTGCTAATTTCCAAAGCTTCATTAAGAAATTCAAAGGCTTTTTCGGGATTATTTCGCAAAAATAATTTGCCGAGATTAATTGCTGATTCTGCCTTATCTTTAGGGTTTGAAGTATTCTTGTAGTTATTTAGAAGACTATCGGCACTACTATCTTGAGCCGGCAGACCGGCAAAGGAAAAAGATATTAGCAATAGAAAAATATACTTCATTTATCCACAAAAATAGGATTAGCTTGGTAAAAAACGTAATATTGGGTTGTTTTTTTATGAAATATGTCTAATCAAATTCGAATATTTATTAATTGTTGCCAAAGTACACAATATTTTTTGGTCTAAAACAAGTTTAGCCATTTTTAGAAATAATTATTGGTTCTAAAATTGAAAATAAATAGACGCTTGCAAATCCGAAGACTTAGCCTGATAAATAAAATCAAATCGTTGTATAGAACCAACATTTTCTGTATTAAATGTAGGCGGAAAACAACAGTTTAATTGATTACGGATTATTGATTGCGGATTATTGTTAAATATAAACAGAATAAATGATGGTTAATACAAAAACCCAAACATCCATAGGGGTATTTTGTTGCCCTTACCATATTCAATATCAGCACTTACAATAAAGGATTCGGAAATACCTTGCAATTGCTTTTTTCCTTTATTTTTTCCTCCAACTTCAAAAGTATATTTATCATCAACAAGAAAGTCAGCCGTTTTGGGTGCTGTTAGCTTGTGCTTTACAGAAAGCTGGCTCATAAAAAAGGTTTCTCTCAAAGTTTCAGCCTCAGCATTTTCGTCCAACGCAATCATTAGTGTAGGATTGTTGATATAGATTTTTTCGGGTTTTTGAAGAATGGAAGTTGGCGAGCCACTTTGATTTAATAAATTAACAATTCCGGCAGTCGACAGTAATTGCAAATATCTTAGTAGAACATCGCGGCTTGTTCCAACTTTGTTACTCAGTTCGGTAATATTTGGCTTAAAAGGAACGGCTGCAGAAATAAGGTACAAGAGTTTCTTAATTTTTAAACGGGTTTCGTAGGTTATTTTTTCTGTTGCAGGTATATCATTATCTATTACTAAGTTTACAACTGACTTTAGTTTATCGTAAAACAATGGGTCGGTTTTATCTGCAAAAGGATAGGAGCCAAATTTTAGAAATTGGTTAAAAAGTTCAACAGGCTTAATTTTATCATTTATTTCAAAAGAAATTTTTTCGTGAGAACTTATTATTTCGTTAATTGAAAATACTCCTAAATCTATTTGATGATTAAGAAACACGAACTCCCTGAATGAAAGAGTGTGTAAGTGATACAGGGATGCCCTTCTGCTTAAATCTGCCTTTCCTTTTTCAATTCCAATTGCAGAAGAACCTGTGGCAATAACCCTTAATTTTGGGTAAAAATCGTATATATTTTTCAATTCCACCGACCAATCAGGATATCGGTGTACCTCATCAACAAATATAGTTTCTCCACCTTCAAGTACAAATTTTTCAACAAGATCTGAAAGTCTGTTAACTGAAAAATATATATCATCAAGAGAAATATACAAAACCTTTGTAACATCCGAAATTTCAGTCTTTATGTACTGCAAAATCAAAGTTGTTTTTCCAACTCCCCTCTGACCCTTAATTATTATTAATCTGTCGTTCCAGTTAATTTGCTCGTATAAATACCTCTTAAAAGGATAATTAGTTTGCTTTAAAAGCCGGATAAATTTATTTTTTAGATTTTCCATAATACAAATATACTAATATCGTTGTGTAGAACCAACAATTTATTGTAAAAAATGTAGTATAGAAACAACAATTGTTTTGATTTCGGATTACGGATTATTGGTACAGATGATTGATTATTGATTATTGATTACAGATTTTTATGGCAAATTACAGAATGCAATGCACCTTCTGCTTAGTGGCCCTTTGCGACTACTTAGCGTCCTTTGCATTAAAATATTTATTTGCTTAAGGATTTTTTTTTCGCAAAGAAGCGCAAAGTTGGTGTTTGTGTTGCTTTTGAGAAATTTATTACGATTATTCTTTTGATAAACTTGCCAACGCAGAGATGCGCAGAGGTTTTCTTAGCGGCCCTTTGCGACTACTTAGCGTCCTTTGCGTTAAAATATTTATTTGCTTAAGTATTTTTTTTCGCAAAGAAGCGCAAAGT
>JAFGXD010000041.1 GCA_016936815.1 Bacteroidales bacterium | reverse complement strand
TTGGTGTAATGGATGTACTTTCACCTGCTTGTTTTTATAAGGAAATTCATCAAAAAATTTTCAGAACAATAGTTGAGTTATCAACCAAGCTGGAACCAATTGACATCCTAACAGTTACTCAATCACTCAGAAAGAATGGAATTTTAGATGAAGTTGGTGGTCCTTTCTACATTACTCAATTAACCAACAGAGTTGCTTCTGCCGCACATATTGAATTTCACGCAAGAATAATAGCACAAAAACATATTCAAAGAGAGTTAATACGCATTTCAACCGAAATACAAAACCGAGCATTCGACGAAAGTATTGATGTTTATGACCTTCTAAATTTTAGTGAAGATGAACTATTTAAAGTAGCAGAAGGAAATATTAAAAAAGAAACAACGAAAATTGGGGTACTAATAAACGAGGCAATAAAACAAATTGAAGAAGCTAGCAAAAGAGAAGATGGATTGTCGGGAGTGCCTTGCGGATTTACTGCAATTGATAGAATTACTTCCGGTTGGCAAAAATCGGATTTGGTTATTATAGCTGCACGTCCGTCAATGGGAAAAACCGCATTTGTACTCTCAATGGCAAGAAATATGTCGGTGGAACATAAAAGAGCAGTTGCAGTTTTTTCTCTAGAAATGGCTGCTGTTCAACTTGTTAACAGATTAATAATTGGGGAAACAGGAATTTCCGGAGAAAAAATTAAAAATGGCAGACTGGCTAATTACGAATGGGAACAATTGGAATATCAAATAAAAGGCCTGTCTGAAGCACCAATTTATATTGACGATACCCCTGCAATTTCAATTTTTGAATTGAGAGCAAAGTGCAGAAGATTGAAAATGCAATACGATATTGAGGTTGTAATAATTGATTATCTGCAACTAATGACAGCAGGCGGCGATGGCAAAGGCAATCGTGAACAAGAAGTAAGTACAATTTCTCGATCATTAAAAGCAATTGCAAAAGAGCTTAATATTGCTATTATTGCTCTTTCTCAGCTTAACAGATCTGTTGAAACAAGAGGAGGAAATAAAAGGCCTCAATTGTCAGACCTTAGAGAATCCGGTGCAATTGAGCAAGATGCGGATATGGTTTTATTTATTCACAGGCCTGAATACTATGGCTTCGATAATGATGAAGATGGAAATTCGCTTTTGGGAATTGCAGAAATAATTATTGCCAAGCACAGAAATGGAGCTACCGGTGATGTTCAATTGAAATTTATTAAGGAACAAGCTAAATTTGCTGAACTTGAAGCAGATATGATAATCTCTCCTGCAGCCGGATTAACACTATCATCAAAGATGAACGTGGAAGATGATTTTACTAACAATGATTTAGGAGCTAATAAAAGCTTTGAAAGTATGGATGGAGATGATGCTCCATTCTAAAAAAAAAGCTTCGTATTTCTACAAAGCTTTCTATTTTCTATTTTATTGCTTTATAATTCTGCATCAGGATTCATTATTTCAGAATCAACTAAAATTCTTCCACAATATTCGCAAACAATAATTTTCTTTCTCGTTTTAATATCAAGTTGCCTCTGAGGTGGAATTTTGTTAAAACAACCACCACAAGCATCTCTCTCAACAGAAACTACTGCCAATCCATTTCTTGCATTCTTTCTAATTCTCTTATAAGCATTTAATAATCTTGATTCTATCATCTCCTGAATTGCTTCTGAATTTTTAGAAAGTTCATCCTCTTCTTTCTGAGTTTCAGCAATTATCTCATCCAATTCGTTTCTTTTGTGCTCTAAATCGCCTCTTCTTTCCTCAAGTTTCTTACTGGCATCTTCAATAAGAATACTCTTTTCGTTAGACTCGTTGGTATATTCCTTAATTCTCTTTTCACATAACTGCATTTCAAGAGTTTGAAATTCAATTTCTTTACTCAGGGAATCATATTCTCTGTTGTTCCTAACGTTCATTTGCTGTTCCTGATACTTTTTTATTAAAGTTTCAGAACCTTTAATCTCATTTTTCTTATCAACAATATTCTGTTGCAATTCCTTTAAATCGTCCTGATAATTAGCCAATCTTGTTTCCAAACCGGCTATTTCATCTTCTAAATCCTGAACCTCCAAAGGCAACTCCCCTCTTAAAATTCTAATCTTATCTATTTCAGAATCTGCATTTTGCAATTGAAAAAGGGCTCTTAGTTTTTCCTCTACTGTATATTCTCTTACTTCGTTCTGAATTGTTTTTTTGTCTGCCATATTAAAAATTAATTATTGGATTTGTATTTATTTCCGATAAATGAACCGCAAATTTAGGAAAATTATTTATAAGTAGGTCATAAATTATTTCCTTTGTAAACTGTTCCGACTCAAAATGTCCAATATCCGCTATAACTATCTTATTTTCAGCTTCAAAGAATTGATGATATTTAAAATCTCCGGAAATAAAAACATCAGCTCCTTGTTTTATTGCCTCTTTCAGTAGAAAACTCCCCGATCCACCACAAACTGCAACTTTATTTATCTTTTCCTTTACCTTTTTAGTAATTCTAATATTAGTTGTTCCCAATAAAGATTTCAAGTCTGATAAAAACTTTTCGGTCTCAATTTTCTGTTCAAGTTCACCAATTGCTCCCATCCCAAGATTTTTGTTAGTGTTTACTAAAGAATATATGTCGTAGGCAACTTCCTCGTAAGGATGGCTTTCTAAAAGTGCTCTAACAACTTCACCCATTAAATACTCAGGTACAATTGTTTCAACTCGAATTTCATCTTCAACATGCAGACTTCCTGATTTTCCAACAAAAGGCTTGGAACCTGAAAGCCCCCTAAATGTTCCTTTTCCTTGCATGTTAAAACTACACGAGTCATAATTTCCTATATGCCCTGCTCCCGCTTTAAAAATTGCTGCTCTAACATTTTCTGCATTATCTATTGGAATAAAAAAGACAAGCTTTTGCAGTTGATTTTTAAGTGGGGAAAGAGTCCTAATATTCTTTAAACCTATCTTTTCAGCTAATTTATTACTAACCCCCTTTTCAGCTGAATCTAAATTTGTATGTATTGAAAGTATGTTAATATCCGCCTTTATTGCCTTTATTATAATTTTTTCTACAGAATTCCTTCCTGCAATTGATTTCAATCCTGAAAAAATTAATGGATGGTGAGAGATAATTAGGTTACAATTCTTTCTAATTGCCTCTTCAAAAACTTCCTCAGTAATATCAATACAAATAAGAGTTGCCGATATTTCATTATTAGGGTTTCCCACCTGAATACCGGAATTATCGTACGATTCTTGCAGTTTTCCGGGAGCAAATTTTTCTATTACATCAATAATTTCTCTTAATCTAATTTTCATTTTTTTTTTTGATGAAATTAATAATTTAATGTTGAAGTGGCAACCATATACAGAAAAATTTCGTCAAGAGAAAAATAATTAAAGACCCAATATTCCTTTTATGAAAAAATACTTTTTGTTCTCAGCTATTACTCTAATTAGTTTGCTTTCGTTTTCCCAAGATTGGAACGTTTCCGAAATTGGAGTTTGCCCAACTGTTTATTCATACGACTGCATTCTGGCAGACGGAAGAAATGATGGAATTAACAGGCTCTATGTAACAACCCGTGGAGGAGGAATTTACGAATGGACTTTTGAATCGGGAGTTTGGAGTTATATTACAATAGATAGTGGACTTACAAACCTTATTACAATTGAGGTTGGGGATGTGCGTAATGACGGCATAAACAGACTTTATGCCGGGCAATGGAATCCGAACAAAAACGTAAAAGAGTATTTTTGGAATGGAAGCAATTGGGAATCTCAAATAATTTCTACAGAAGCTCAGGCAGTTACTTGTCTTGTTATTGGCGATATTAAAAAATCCGGAGAAAACAGTCTTTATGTTTCAGGTTTCTTTGGAAACAAAGAATATTTCTGGAATGGCAGTTCATGGGATATTACAACTATTCCCGGCCCTGGCAATGCTGTTGAAGGCCCGGGCATGATTGGAAATGGAAAAAATGATGATACTCTTAGACTTTATGTGCCTCAAAAAGCAGGTAGAGAGTACTCCTGGCTAGATAATGTCTATTCATTTTCAACTCTAAACGCCGAAGCATGGCCTGAATCGAGCATGGTTGCAATTGGAAGAAACGATGGTCTAAATAGAGTTTATGTGCAAGATTGGGGTGGTGGCTGGGAATGTACATGGAATGGAAGTAGTTGGGACACATATAATTTTACAGGAATAAGCGGAAGAGGAGAATGGTATGCCGGTATTACAAAAAGTGATGGTAAAATGAATCTGTATTCCTCGATGGTTGGATTAGCCTTTAAGGAGTATTCTTGGAACGAAACCGGTTCGCAATATGAAACAAATACCATTGTAGACGCTTCAACAGGAGCAACTTCTTGTATAGCAATAGGTTCCGGACGAAACGATGATACTGTAAGAATTTACATTCCACATTATTCAAACGGTGGAATTTATGAAATAACCCATATCAATCCTTTTGTTTCGGGAAGTACAAATAATTGTCCAATTGAAAAAAATCAATCGATAAGTCTTTATCCAAACCCTTCCTCAGAATTCATAATTATTCAACTTCCTGATTACGAAAATTACCAATACAGTATTTTCGATGGGAAAGGAAAAAATGTTAAGATTGGGAAAATTGAATCAAGATTTTTCAATAAATCTCATACAATCAATACAAAAAATTTATCTTCAGGTATTTACACTATTAAATTATCCAGCACAAAAAATGTTTTTATAAAAAAGTTTATAATAAACCAATAGTGTCAAAACAACTTTTTTTTAAGGGAATAAAGTCCATTTTGATTCTTTCTTCATAGCATCATCACGACATCTCAATATCGACCCCTAAACCACATTCCATCCTTAAGACTTTAAAACTAATCATTCAGACTATCTTCCATTTCCAAAAGTGCTGCTTTTATATCTTTAAGTCTTTTAACAACCTCAAAATTATTTTCCGCATCATCTCTATTTTCCTTTAGCTTGGCTTTAGCTCCCTTAAGAGTCATTCCTCTCTCTTTTACTAAATGAAAAATAATATGAAAATTATCAATGTCTTTTGGAGTAAAAAGCCGATTCCCTTTCTTGTTTTTAGCAGGCTTAATAATATCGAATTCCTTTTCCCAAAATCTAATAAGCGATTGATTTACACCAAACATATTGGCAACCTCCCCAATACTGTAGAATAATTTCTGTGTATTTTCTTCCATAATCCATTGTTTTTAGAAATATAATGCAATAACCCAAGAAAACAACTTCAATGAATAATTCTAGTTAGAATTTGCTGCATCCTGTAAAATTGCATCATATTCAACAGGCGACATATCTTTAAAAAAGAAATTGATGGGATCGACAGGCTTATTGTTTATTCTAACTTCATAATGTAAGTGAGAAGATACCGAAAGCCCTGTGCTACCAACTTTTCCAATAATTTCTCCTCTTTTTACAGTTTGCCCCTTCCTAACAGAAATTGCATGAAGATGAGCATAAACAGTGCGATAACCAAACCCATGATCAATAACAATCATTCTTCCGTACCCCCCACTATTCCAACTTGCATCAACAACAGTTCCATCTCCGGACGCATATACTTTAGTCCCTTTTGGAGCAGAAATATCTATTCCTGAATGCATTCTTACATATCCCAAAATCGGATGTTTTCTCGGTCCAAAATAGGAAACTATTCCATTCATATCTTTTTGTTTCACAGGGATTATTGCAGGAATACTATTAAGCATTTCTTTTCTTTTACTTGCCAATTCAGTAAGCTTATCATAGGACTTAGATTGAATAACAACCTGCCTCTCAATCATATCAAGTTTTTTCGCAACCGAAATTATCAAATCTGAATGTGAAAGTTTTTCCAAATCTTCATAAGAATTTGTCCCACCAACCCCAGGATTTCTAAGTCTGTTTGGAATTGGTTTCTGATTAAACAAACTCCGGTAAATATTGTCGTCCCTCTCTCCTAGCTCAGCAACAATTTTTTCTAATTGTACAATTCTTTCATTCATTGCAATAAAATGAGCTTCATACTGTGCATTCTCTTGCTTCATTTTTTTATCCTTTGGAGAATCAATTATTGTACCTATTACAAAAAATGATAATAAAAAAGAAACAAAACCAACAGAAATAACAGGAGGTAAAATACGTAGTAACTGTCGCCCAATGCTACGATTAAGTTTCTCGTAACTAAGTGTTTCCGGATTAAATTTATATTTAATTTTCGCCATGAACTAGTTTTAGTCAAACAAAAATGAAAGCAAAATACTTTCATACTAATCTACAAATTTAAGTAATTAATCTAACTTTGCAACGCGAAAAATGGTTCATTCAATTGTTTTAACAGATTTTAAGTCTTAAGACCATTGAATAATTTAGAAAGCATTTACAAAAATTATTGATATTTTATTGATTATGAAAGCTCAGGAAATTAGAAAGTCGTTTTTGGATTTTTTTTCAACTAAACAACATGCAATTGTTCAATCTGCACCAATGGTAATTAAAAACGACCCAACTTTAATGTTTACAAACGCCGGAATGAACCAGTTCAAAGATATTTTTCTTGGTATTTCGGAACCAAAAAGCCCTCGTGTTGCCAATACTCAAAAATGCCTGAGAGTTTCCGGAAAACACAACGATTTGGAAGAAGTTGGTCACGATACCTACCATCACACTATGTTCGAAATGCTTGGAAACTGGTCGTTTGGCGATTATTTTAAAAAAGAAGCTATTGAATGGGGTTGGGAATTTCTTGTTAAAGTTTTAAATATTAATCCTGAAAGATTGTATGCTACATATTTTGAAGGAAGTGAAGACGATAAACTTGGACCTGATTCTGAAGCATTTGAAATGTGGAAAAAATATCTTCCCGAAAATAGAATTCTTAAGGGCTCAAAAAAGGACAATTTTTGGGAAATGGGCGATTCAGGGCCATGCGGACCTTGTTCAGAGATTCATGTTGATATTAGAGACGATGAGGAAAGGAAGCTAACCGATGGAGCTTTGCTTGTTAACAAAGATAATCCTCAGGTTATTGAAATATGGAATCTGGTTTTTATTCAATATAACAGAAAAGCAAACGGTGCTCTGGAGCCTCTACCCGCAAAACATGTTGATACTGGAATGGGCTTCGAAAGACTTTGCATGGTGGTACAGAAAAAGAAGTCGAATTACGATACCGATGTTTTTCAACCATTGATAAGAAAAATTGAAGATATTTCAGGGTTACACTACAGACCGGAAGACCAAAAACACAAAAAAGCAGAAATAATAAACACTGCAATGAGGGTTATTGCCGACCATATTAGAGCTATTTCCTTCTCAATTGCCGATGGTCAACTTCCATCAAACACCGGTGCCGGTTATGTTATTAGAAGAATTCTTCGTCGTGCCGTGCGATACGGATACCAGTCGCTTAACCTGAAAGAGCCATTTATGTTTAGATTAGTTCCTGTTTTGGTACATTCAATGGGAGAAGCTTTTCCTGAACTTAATCAGCAAAAAACTTTAATTGAAAAAGTTGTTCAGGAAGAAGAATCATCGTTTTACAGAACTTTGGAGACAGGATTAAAACGAATTGACCAACATTGTATAAGCACAATTTCAGGCAACAAAAAAGTAATAGATGGGAAAATTGTATTCGAATTATACGACACTTTTGGTTTTCCCTTAGATTTAACTGCTTTAATTGCAAAAACTTACGAACTAGAAATTGATGAAGAAGGTTTTAACAAGGAACTTGAAAGTCAGAAATCCCGTTCCAGAAAAGCAGCAGAAATTGACACCGACGATTGGGTAATTTTGTTAAAAGACGATATTGAAGAATTTGTAGGTTACGACAGGCTTGAAACAGTTGTGCGTATTACAAAATACAGAAGAGTAAAGATGAAAGGCAAGGAATTATTCCAACTTGTTTTTAATTTTACCCCATTTTACGCTGAATCGGGTGGTCAGATTGGAGATAAAGGATATATTCAGTCGGATTTAGATAAGATTGAAATAGTTGATACCAAACTGGAAAACAATCAGATAGTTCATTTTGTAACTTCTTTACCAAAAGATTTTTCACTTCCATTTAGAGCTGTTGTTAATAAGAATGAGAGAGAACTAACTGCCAATAATCACACAGCTACTCACTTACTTCATTTTGCTCTTAAGCAGGTTCTGGGTCAACATGTAGAACAAAAAGGTTCTTTGGTAACAGCTGACCATCTTAGATTCGATTTTTCACATTTTCAAAAACTAGAAGATAGTGAAATAGAACAAATTGAATTTATTGTAAATAAGCAAATTAGAATGAATCTTTCACTTGATGAAAAAAGAGGAGTGCCAATTGATGAAGCAAAAACTCTGGGTGCAGTGGCATTGTTTGGAGAGAAATACGGCGATTTGGTAAGAGTAATTAAATTTGGCAATTCAATAGAACTTTGTGGCGGAACACATGTTAAAGCAACCGGTCAGATTGGTTACTTCAAAATTGTATCGGAAGGTGCAATTGCTGCAGGAATTAGAAGAATAGAAGCTCTTACTTCCGAAAGGGCTGAAATATATATTAATGAACAACTAAAAACCCTGAAAGGCATTCAGCAAGTTGTGAAGGGTTCCAGAGATGTTTTAAGAACAGTAGAAAATCTAATTTCCGAGAATTCTGAATTACAGAAAAAAATGGAAGGTTTCTTAAAAGAAGGAGCTAAAGTAATGAAGCAAAACCTTTTGAGTAAAATAATGGAAAATAATGGAATTAACCTAATTGCTGAAAAAATGCAAGTCGGTTCTGCTTCTGTATTAAAAGATCTTTGTTTTCAACTTAAATCTGAAGTAAAAAATATAGTTATAATTTTAGCTGCAGAAATTGATGGCAAAGCAAACTTGGCTGTAGGAATTTCTGATGATTTAATAACAGAGAAAGGTCTTAGTGCCATTAATATTATTAGAGAAATTTCATCGGAAATTCAAGGAGGAGGCGGAGGACAACCCTTCTTTGCAACAGCTGGAGGAAAAAATCCTTCCGGAATACAAAATGCAATTGATAAGGCTAAGCTTTTGATTATTAAGGAAGGCTAAAACCAGCAACCCACAAAAATCTACTCCAAAACAACCTTTTCCACAAATACGCCACTTTCTGTGCTAACCCTAACAAAATACAGAGCTTTGGGGTAATTGCTTAAGTCTATTTGGTTATTATTTGTACTTAAACAGATTTTTTGTCCGGAAATTGTGAAAACTTCAATTTTACTTATATTACCTGCATTTATGGTTAGTTTGCAATTAAAGTGTCATACCAAACAAAAAGTTTATAAAGTTGGAAAGGTTTGCATTATTTATACTCAAGTTCATGCAACATAAGATTTTTAAAAACCAAACCCAACATTAAAGCCAAGACTAATTTTTAGGTTTCCGGAATAAGGATAAAAATCTTCAGGGCTATCTATAATATTTTGATTACCAATATAATACTCTTGCCAAACATTCTGACGAATTCCTAAACCTCCAAAAACATCCAAATACAATCCTCCGGCCATTTCATATTGATAACCTAATAAAAAATTTACATTCCCATGAATACAAAGCAAAAAGTATTTATCAATATATCCCGGATAAGAGAACTTAGCTGATGCATAAGATGCCATTGGAGAAAAATACCAACCGGTAAAATCATTTTTTATCAAATATATTCTGTAAGCCAATTGAAAACGAAAACCTCGTATTATTAGCCTTGGTTCGTCGTCTTCATATATTTCATCCTCATTTGCCAATAAAAACAAACTTTTATCTAAATACGATGCTCCAATCTGAATAGATTGCTTCATTGAGATTCTTGTTTCTAATGCAATTCTGTATTCTCCGGTAAGGTTAATGGGTCCCCATAATGGAGTAAGAGGGTTGGTTTTAAGAATGTTGTTGTTTAAATTGTATGAAACCTTGTAAACTTCTTGCTCCTGAGCAGAAATATTAAGAATATTTGCTACAAAAAGAAAAATCGCCAAAAGTTTTAATCTACTCATATTGGCTAAATTACAAATATATTTTATTACAGCAATACCTGCTATTTTATCTTTCCTTGTTTTTTTAGAATTTTTGCAGTTTTACGCAGCTCCTCATACCATTCTAAACCATAACGACGAACTAACGAATCCTTACAAAACTCCAGCAGCGAAATATCATCCTCATTTCCGGCTCTTACCGCATGTTTGCAAATTTCCCACTTGTCGTAATTTACTGCATCAAAATCTTTGTATTCTTTAATTCTTATAGGGTAAAGGTGACAAGAAACGGGTTTTCTAAAATCAATTTCCTTTTGAAACCAAGCTTTTTCTATTGCACATTTGTAAATTCCATCTTCAAGAATTGTATAGGCACATTCGTTGCCATCAATTAATGGAGTTACCACATCACCATCAAAATCAACCAGATGAATGCCTTGCTCCTCAACGGCTTTTATACCTTCTGGTCGTAAATATTTTTTAAAAACTTTATAAGCAGATTCAATTAATGGTATTTCTTCCTTAAGAAGAGGGGCTCCTGAATCGCCATGAAGACAGCAACCTCCTTTACATTTATCCAATCTGCAAGAAAACTTTGTTTCTAAAACATCTAAACTAACAATACAATTACCAATTTCTAACACAGTAATTTCTTCTTTTATGTACGATTTCACAATTATTATATCAGTGGTTTACCGGTCATTTCTTCAGGAACTCTCACATTCATAAGCTTAAGAATAGTTGGAGCAACATCGGCAAGAATTCCATCTTTTACAGTCTCAATTGAATTTGTACAAATAATACAAGGAACGGGATTTAGAGAATGAGCTGTATTAGGACTTCCATCCGTATTTACAGCATAATCGGCATTTCCGTGATCGGCAATAATTATTGGTATGTAATTATTTTTTATTGCAGCTTCAACAACTTCTCCAACGCAGGTATCAACGGTTTCAACTGCTTTTTGAATTGCCGAATAAACGCCGGTATGACCAACCATATCGCCATTGGCAAAATTCAAACATATAAAATCGTGAGTTCCTTTATTTAATTCTGCAACTACAGCATCTTTAACCAAAAAGGCCGACATTTCCGGTTGCAAGTCGTAGGTTGCAACCTTTGGAGAAGGAATTAAAATTCTGCTTTCTCCTTCAAAAACTTCTTCCCTTCCTCCGGAAAAGAAAAAGGTAACATGAGCATATTTCTCAGTTTCCGCAATTCTTAATTGTTTAAGATTGTTTTCTGAAATAGTTTCACCTAGAGTTTTTTTAACATTATCCTTATCGAAAATAATGTTAACATTTTTAAAAGTATCATCGTATCTGGTCATTGTGTAATATTTCAAATCCAGAGTATTCATGCCAAATTCAGGCATATCTTTCTGAGTAAGGGCAATGGTAATTTCTCTAAGCCTATCGGTTCTAAAATTAAAGCAAATAAAAACATCACCGTTTTCAACAATTCCAACAGGATTTCCATTATCATCTACTCTTACAATTGGTTTAATAAATTCATCTGTTACACCATTGTTATAAGAATCTTGCACAGCCTCAACAATCGATTTTACCGGAGTTCCTATACCTTTTGCAAGCAAATCGTACCCGACTTTAACCCTTTCCCATCTTTTGTCCCTATCCATTGTATAATATCTTCCACATAATGTGGCTATTTCTCCGGCTGAATTTTTCAAATGTTTTTCTAAACCCGAAATAAAACCCAAACCCGATTTAGGATCGGTATCCCTGCCATCGGTAAGAGCATGAATATAAACCTTTTCAAGCCCCATATCTTTTGCCATATCGCACAAATGGTACAAATGTTTTTCGGAAGAATGAACACCACCATCGGAGACAAGTCCGATTAGATGCAGTTTCTTATTATTATTTTTGGCATAATTGTAAGCCTCCTTCAACATTGGGTTATTATTTATGCTTTTATCCCTAATGGCTAGATTTATTTTAACAAGATCTTGATAAATTACCCTTCCTGCTCCAATATTTAAGTGACCAACCTCAGAATTTCCCATTTGCCCGTCGGGTAAACCAACATTCTCACCGCAGGTTAATAGTTTTGAATTGGGGAACTTTTTTAACAAAGCACTAATATTTGGTGTTGAAACAGAGGAAATTACATCCGATTTAGAGCCATCACCAATACCCCAGCCATCGAGAATAAGTAGAATAAGTTTTTGAATATTCATAATTACAAGTTTTTTGTGAAATTACTGAAATATTACCAAAGAATTACAAATGTGGGTTCATCAAAATTCAAAATAATATTCCTCTCCTTCTGAAAGAATAACAGCAGTATTATCGCAATTACCGGAACCATAGTCTATAAGTCTCATTGAATATTCGAAAGGAATTAATTCTTTTTTGCCGGAAATTATTGAACCGCCACTACAAATTTTAGAAAAAACCAAAGAATCGGTAATACCTGAAGAAAAGCTTCTTCCGGTAACCGCATTTCCTGATGAAACACCGTAATAATAGTACTTGTCGTTTATAAAATCGTCAGGAAAAACAGTTCCTCTTGATAGAAACACAATCTGATTAATGTTCCATGAAAACTCATTTTCGGCAGAAAATTTTACTTTTAGATTATTTCCCGCCAGACCATATTGAGTCCAATTTTCGAAAATAGTATCAACCGAAGCTGTTAGAGTCCCTGTAAATTTCACATCGTTTACCTTAAAATTATTCATGGTAATTGTAATAGTATTCGATTGAGAATTCCACATATCATTAATCCTAACAGAAATATTTCCTAAATAATCATCCGAATACGAGTCCTGAATTGAATCATTAAAACTAATCAGCAAATCGCAGGGAAAAGTATCGCAAGAAAGAGAAACAACGGGATTTAGACTTGAGGAATCGGCAAGGCAGAAATAGTTTGTTGAAACATCGTTTACAATACTAAAAATCTTTGCAACAGATATTTGGGCAAAAATATCGTCCTCGGAAGCTTGCACATCGGAAAATTTTTCCTTATTGCACGAAGCCATCGCTATAACAAGCATTGCAAAAAAAATCGTAAACTGTTTCATATACATTAAAAAAACCCCGAAGAAAAATCTTCGGGGCAATTATTATTTATTAGGCCTGAGCAGTAGGGCCTCCAAAGTTCATTGGAATATTTGGAGCTCCACCCTCATGGAGTTTTACAGTACCGTGTATTGACTCATACTTTCTGATATTTTCACTCAGGGCACCCATTAGTCTTTTGGCATGTTCCGGAGTAAGAATAATTCTGGATTTAACATTAGCTTTGGGAACACCCGGCATAATTCGTACAAAGTCAATTACAAATTCCGATGAAGAATGAGTAATTACAGCCAAATTAGAATAAACTCCCTGAGCCACATCTTCTTTCAGCTCAATACTGATTTGATTTTTGTTTTTGTTATCTTCCATAATATTAGTCTTCTAAAATATCGGCACTTCTGGCTTTAACGCCCATTAATTTCTGGTATTCTTCCATAGAACCAACAATAAGGTTATCGAATCTTCTGTTACCTGTTCCTGCAGGAATAAGGTGACCAACAATTACATTTTCCTTAAGTCCGTCGAGTTCATCAATTTTTCCAAAAATAGCGGCTTCATTAAGAACCTTTGTTGTTTCCTGGAAAGAAGCTGCAGACATAAAGCTCTTTGTTTGAAGTGCAGCTCTGGTAATACCTTGCAGAACCTGACTTGAAGTAGCAGGAACAGCATCTCTGGCCTCAACAAGTTTCATATCTTTTCTTTTCAACAAAGAATTTTCGTCTCTTAACTTTCTTGCAGAAATAATCATACCCGGACGAAGAGAATCAGAATTTCCGGCATCGGTAACAACCTTTTTACCGTAAATCCAATCATTTTCTTCCATAAAAATCCACTTATCAATCAATTGTTTTTCAAGGAATTTAGTATCTCCCGGATCAACTATTTCAACCTTACGCATCATTTGACGAACAATTACCTCGAAGTGCTTATCATTAATTTTCACACCTTGAAGTCGGTAAACTTCCTGAACCTCGTTAACAATGTATTCCTGAACCTTTGTTGGCCCTTTAATAGCTAGGATATCGGCAGGAGTTGTAGCTCCATCGGATAAAGGAGTTCCTGCTCTCACAAAATCGTTTTCTTGAACAAGAATTTGTTTTGATAGAGGAACAAGATACTTCTTAATTTCTCCGGCTTTCGATTTAATATTAATTTCTCTGTTACCGCGTTTAATTTTACCGAAAGTTACTTCGCCGTCAATTTCGGAAACAATTGCAGGATTGGAAGGATTTCTAGCCTCAAAAAGTTCTGTTACCCTTGGAAGACCACCGGTGATATCCCCGGATTTTCCAACAGCTCTAGGAATTTTAACCAAAACCTGACCAGCCTTAACGGTATCGTTTTCACCAACAACAATATGTGCACCAACAGGAAGGTTATAGTTTTTAAGAACCTCTTTAGTTTTAGACATAATTCTAACGTTGGGGTTCTTGGTTTTATCTCTGGTTTCAATAATTACCTTTTCCTTGAAACCGGTTTGTTCATCGGATTCTTCTCTGTAAGTTACGCCCTCGATAAGTTGATCGAAGCTGATTTTTCCGGCAGTTTCCGAAATAATTACAGCATTGTAAGGATCCCATTCACAAATTTTATCACCCTTTTTTACATCTCCATTAGAAATGTAAAGTTTCGAGCCATAAGGAATATTGTGGTTAGTAAGAATAATTCCAGTGTTTTTGTCAATTATTCTCAATTCAGCCAAACGGCCAATAACAATATTTGTTTTATTTCCACTACCATCGTCGTGTTCAACCGTCCTCAATTCATCAATTTCTATTCTACCATCGTAATTGGCATAAATACTTGATTCTGAGGTAATGTTTGAAGCAATACCCCCAACGTGGAAAGTTCTAAGAGTAAGCTGAGTACCAGGTTCACCGATTGACTGCGCAGCAATAACACCAACAGCCTCACCATTTTGAACCATTCTACCTGTTGCTAAATTACGTCCGTAGCATTTAGTACAAACTCCCTTTTTAGATTCGCAGGTCAATACCGAACGAATTTCCACCTGTTCAATAGGAGAATCTTCAATTATTTTGCTTACCTCTTCTGTAAGTTCACCACCGGCTCTTACAATAATTTCTCCGGTAAGAGGATGATAAATATTATGCAAAGAAGTTCTTCCAAGAATTCTTTCATACAAAGATTCAACAACATCCTCATTATTTTTAATGGCAGTAGCCACCAAACCGCGGAGTGTTCCACAATCTTCTTCAGAAATAATTACATCCTGAGAAACATCGACCAACCTACGTGTTAAGTAACCGGCATCGGCAGTTTTAAGAGCTGTATCGGCAAGACCTTTACGAGCACCGTGTGTTGAAATGAAGTATTCTAGAACTGACAAACCTTCCTTAAAGTTTGACAGAATAGGGTTTTCAATAATTTCAGAACCTGAAGCACCCGATTTTTGTGGTTTAGCCATTAGACCCCTCATTCCGCAAAGCTGTCGAATTTGTTCTTTCGACCCCCTTGCACCTGAATCAAGCATCATATAAACAGGATTGAAACCCTGTTTATCTTTTGCAAGATTCCTCATAAGAATTGTGGTCAATTTTGCGTTAGTATGTGTCCAGATATCAATAATCTGATTATATCTTTCGTTATTGGTTATGAAACCCATATTGTAGTTCATAAGAACCTCATCAACCTGAGCATAACCTTCATCAACCATAACAGCTTTATCGTCCGGAATAATAACATCAGACAAATTAAAAGAGAGACCTCCAGTAAAAGCAGAAATAAATCCCATATTCTTGATATCATCCAAGAATTTTGCCGTAGCAGCAACTCCGGAGCATTTCATTACCTTAGTAATAATTTCTCTCAAGGATTTTTTAGTAAGTACCTCATTAATAAAACCTACTTCTTTAGGAACTATTTGGTTAAGAAGCACCCTACCTACGGAGGTTTCAATAGTCTTTAAAACTTGTTGTCCATTTTCAACATCCCAAGTTTTGACCTTAATAATAGCATGAAGGTCAACAGCCTTTTCATTATAGGCAATAATTACTTCTTGAGGGCTATAAAACGACATTCCTTCTCCTTTAACAATGTGTTCGGGAGTTGATTTTCTTTCTTTTGTAATGTAATATAGTCCAAGAACCATATCCTGAGATGGAACAGTAATAGGAGCTCCATTAGCAGGATTAAGAATATTATGGGAAGCCAACATCAATATTTGAGCTTCCAAAATAGCCGCATTTCCAAGAGGAAGATGAACAGCCATTTGGTCACCGTCGAAGTCGGCATTAAAAGCAGTACAAACCAGTGGGTGTAATTGAATAGCTTTTCCCTCAATAAGTTTAGGTTGGAATGCTTGAATACCAAGTCTGTGAAGAGTTGGAGCTCTATTTAATAGAACAGGATGTCCTTTCAAAACATTTTCAATAATATCCCAAACAACATGGTCTCTTCTATCAACAATTTTCTTAGCAGATTTGACAGTTTTTACAATACCTCTCTCGATTAACTTTCTAATAATAAATGGTTTGTAAAGCTCGGCTGCCATATCTTTTGGAATACCACATTCATGCAGTTGCAATTCAGGTCCCACAACAATTACTGAACGTGCAGAATAATCAACCCTCTTACCTAATAAATTCTGACGGAACCGTCCTTGCTTACCTTTCAAACTATCGCTCAAAGATTTAAGAGGTCTATTAGCATCAGTTTTTACAGCGTTAGACTTTCTAGAGTTATCGAAAAGCGAATCCACGGCTTCCTGAAGCATACGTTTTTCATTACGAAGAATTACTTCGGGAGCTTTTATTTCAATAAGTCGCTTCAGTCTGTTATTTCTAATTATCACCCTACGATACAAATCATTCAAATCGGAAGTTGCAAATCTACCACCATCAAGAGGAACCAAAGGTCGTAATTCAGGTGGAATTACCGGAACAACTTTAACAATCATCCATTCAGGTTTATTTCTACCTTTAGATGCTCTAAAAGCCTCAACCACTTGAAGTCTTTTTAGTGCCTCACTTTTCCTTTGTTGGGAAGTTTCTTTACTCGCTTTATCACGTAAGTCGTATGAAAGTTCATCAAGATCAATTCTTCCAAGCAAATCAAAAAGTGCTTCAGCACCCATTTTAGCAATAAATTTGTTAGGATCGGAATCGTCAAGATATTGATTTTCTTTTGGAAGAGCCTCAAGAATATCAAGGTATTCTTCCTCTGAAAGAAAATCCAAATAGGCTAAACCATCTGGTTCTTTAATTCCCGGATTAATAACTACATATTTTTCGTAGTAGATTATTGAATCAAGTTTTTTAGTAGGTAAACCAAGAAGGTAGCCAATTTTGTTTGGTAAGGATTTGAAATACCAGATATGGGCTACAGGGACAACAAGAGAAATGTGTCCCATACGCTCCCTACGCACTTTTTTCTCTGTTACCTCAACTCCACAGCGGTCGCAAACTATACCTTTGTATCTAATACGTTTGTATTTTCCACAATGACATTCATAGTCTTTTATGGGACCAAAAATCCTTTCACAAAACAGGCCATCTCTTTCGGGCTTGTAGGTTCGGTAATTAATTGTTTCCGGTTTCAGGACTTCTCCACTTGATCTTTCCAAAATTTCTTCTGGAGATGATAAACCGATGGAGATCCTTGTAAAATTGCTTTTTACTTTATTATCTCTGAAAGCCATTTGTATATGGTTTTAAAATATTCAAAAAATTTATTACTTACTCCATATTTACGCTAAGACCTAATCCTCTAAGTTCATGAAGCAAAACATTTAGAGATTCCGGTATTCCGGGCATAGGCATAGGTTCACCTTTTACTATAGATTCATAGGCTTTAGCACGTCCCATTACATCATCTGACTTAACAGTTAAGATTTCCTGAAGAATATGAGCAGCACCAAATGCTTCCAAAGCCCAAACTTCCATTTCTCCAAAACGCTGACCTCCAAACTGAGCCTTACCACCTAAAGGTTGCTGGGTAATAAGGGAATATGGTCCTATTGATCTTGCATGCATCTTATCATCTACCATATGTCCAAGTTTCAACATATAAATAATCCCAACTGTTGCAGGCTGATCGAATCTTTCACCGGTTCCACCGTCGTAAAGATAAGTTTTTCCAAATTCAGGTACACCGGCTTTATTTGTATATTCAGTTATTTCATCAAGACTTGCTCCATCGAAAATTGGAGTTGCAAAGTTAATTCCCAACCTTTTACCTGCCCATGCTAATACTGTTTCATAAATCTGTCCCAGGTTCATCCTTGAAGGCACTCCTAGTGGATTAAGCACAATGTCAACAGGGGTTCCATCTTCCATGAAAGGCATATCTTCTTCACGAACAATTTTTGCAACAATACCTTTATTTCCATGTCTACCCGCCATTTTATCTCCAACTTTTACATGACGTTTCTGAGCAATGTAAACCTTAGCCATTTGAACAATTCCGGAAGGAAGTTCATCTCCAATTGTAATGTTGAATTTCTCACGTTTAATTTCGCCCTCAGTCTCCTTATACTTAATAATATAATTAAAAAGCAAACTCTTTATAAGGTCATTTTTCTTCTTATCAGTAGTCCATTTGTTAGGATTAATATTCATGAAGTCAATTTCTTGAAGAGTTTTCAAGGTAAATTTTGCTCCTTTTGGAATAACATCTTCATTAAAATAATCCTTAACACCCTGTGAAGTTTTTCCGTTAACGATAATAAAAAGTTTATCAATCAATTTAGAATTCAAATCAGCTATTCTAGATTCAAATTCCATATCAAGTTTCTCTAGAAGAGGCTTTTCAGCTGTCTTAATCTTTTTATCTTTTACAGTTCTTGAGAATAATTTTTTATCAATCACTACTCCGTTTAATGAAGGAGAAGCTTTTAAGGAAGCATCTTTCACATCACCGGCTTTATCTCCAAAAATTGCACGAAGAAGTTTTTCCTCAGGTGAAGGGTCAGATTCTCCTTTTGGAGTAATTTTTCCAATTAGGATATCACCGGGACAAACATCAGCACCAATTCTAATTAATCCATTTTCATCAAGATTTTTTGTTGCTTCTTCGCTAACGTTTGGAATATCACTTGTTAGTTCTTCCAATCCACGTTTTGTATCTCTAACCTCAAGAATAAACTCTTCGATGTGAATAGATGTAAAGACATCATCACGCACCAGTTTTTCAGAAATAACAATAGCATCTTCGAAGTTGTAACCTTTCCAAGGCATAAATGCAACCATAAGATTTCTACCCAAAGCGAGTTCACCACCTTTGGTTCCGTATCCCTCAGTAAGAGCCTGGCCTTTCTCAACTTTTTGTCCTTTTTCAACAATAGGCTTAAGATCTACGCAAGTACTCTGGTTTGTTTTTCTGAACTTAGGAATTTCGTATGTTTTAATATCATCTTCGAAAGAAATAAATTTTTCCTCATCAGATCTATAATATTTTACAACTATTTTCTTTGCATCAACATATTCTATAATTCCATCATTTTCTGCACAAATTAGGATTCTGGAATCTTTAGCAACCTTTTCTTCAATTCCAGTACCCACAATTGGAGCTTCAGGTCTCAAAAGAGGAACAGCCTGACGCATCATATTTGAACCCATAAGGGCTCTGTTGGCATCGTCATGTTCAAGGAAAGGAATTAAAGAAGCTGCAATAGAAGCAATTTGATTAGGAGCAACGTCCATTAAGTGAATTTCTTCAGGAGTTGAAAGTGGATAATCAGCCTCAAATCTAGATTTAATTCTAGGATTTTTGAACTTTCCATCATCATGAATTGGAGCATTTGCCTGTGCAATAATTCTGTTTTCCTCTTCTTCCGCACTCAAGTAGATAATAGATTCATGATCTAATTTTACCTGTCCATTTTCAACCTGACGATAAGGAGTTTCAATGAAACCTAATTCATTTATTTTAGCAAAAACACAAAGTGAAGAAATAAGTCCAATGTTTGGGCCTTCCGGAGTTTCAATAGGGCAAAGTCTTCCATAGTGAGTATAGTGAACGTCTCTTACTTCAAATCCTGCTCTTTCTCTTGAAAGACCACCGGGTCCTAAGGCTGACATTCTTCTCTTATGAGTCATTTCGGCCAAAGGATTAGTCTGATCCATGAATTGAGAAAGTTGATTGGTTCCAAAGAAAGAATTAATTACAGAGGAAAGTGTTTTTGAATTAATAAGATCTATAGGTGTAAAAACCTCATTATCTCTAACATTCATTCTTTCTCTAATAGTTCTGGCCATTCTGGCAAGACCTACACCAAACTGATTATACAATTGTTCTCCAACAGTTCTAACCCTTCTATTGCTAAGATGATCTATATCATCTACATCGGCTTTAGAGTTAATTAGTTCTATTAAGTATTTAATAATCTCAATAATATCTTCTTTTGTAAGAACTTTAACATCACTTGATGTTTCAAGATTAAGTTTTCTATTTATTCTGTAGCGACCAACCTCGCCTAAATCGTAACGTTTGTCTGAGAAGAATAATTTATCAATTACATCCCTTGCAGTAGCCTCATCTGGTGGTTCGGAATTTCTTAATTGACGGTATATATGCAAAACTGCCTCTTTCTCAGAGTTACAAGGATCTTTTTGCAAAGTATTATAAATTATTGCATAATCTGATTGATTTTGCAATTCTTTATGAAGCAGAATTGTTTTTGTTCCGGATTCAATAATTTCATCTATATGAAAATTTTCTAAAATTGTTTCCCTATCAATAATAACCTCATTTCTTTCTATAGAAACAACCTCTCCGGTATCTTCATCAACAAAGTCTTCAATCCACGATTTAAGCACTCTTGCTGCAAGTTTTCTACCTACAACTTTCTTAAGTCCGGTTTTAGAAACTTTCAATTCATCGGCAAGACCAAAGATTTCAAGAATATCTTTATCGCTCTCGTATCCAATAGCACGTAGCAATGTTGTTACCGGTAATTTCTTTTTTCTATCTATGTAAGCATACATGACATTATTAATATCAGTAGCAAATTCTATCCAGGATCCTTTAAAAGGAATAATTCTGGCAGAATATAATTTTGTACCATTAGCATGCAGACTTTGACCGAAGAATACTCCGGGAGATCTATGCAATTGGGAAACAACAACTCTTTCAGCGCCATTAATTACAAAAGTACCCTTGGGGGTCATGTATGGAATTGTTCCAAGATAGACATCCTGAACAACTGTATCGAAATCCTCATGTTCAGGATCTGTGCAAAACAATTTCAATTTTGCTTTAAGAGGAACACTATAAGTAAGTCCTCTTTCAATACATTCATCAATAGTATATCTAGGTGGATCAATAAAATAATCTAAAAATTCCAGAACGAAATTATTTCTAGTGTCAGAAATAGGGAAATTTTCAGTAAATACTCTATACAGACCCTCGTTTTTTCTTCTTTCCGGAGTAGTATCCAATTGGAAAAAATCCTGAAAAGATTTTAATTGAACTTCTAAAAAATCAGGGTAACCGAGTTGATTTTTTGATGCTGCGAAACTAATACGTTTTTTTATTTCTACAGAAGCCATTTTATGAAAGGGTTAATTTTGAACTATAAACAATAAATAACACAAAAAGGCTTAGTCAATACATTCCGGGCAAAACTCCCGGAATGTGACTAAACCTATAATAATTTTTGGTGGTGGACTTTATTTAAGTTCAACTTCAGCTCCTGCTTCTTCTAATTTAGATTTTAACATTTCAGCTTCATCTTTTGAAATTCCCTCACGAACAGGAGAAGGAGCTGCATCAACAACACCTTTTGCTTCTTTAAGTCCAAGACCTGTAAGTTCTTTCACCAATTTAACAATTTGCAGTTTTGCACCGCCCGGGCTTTTAAGAATAACATCAAAAGATGTTTTTTCTTCTACAGCAGCTTCAGCAGCAGCAGGAGCAGCAACTGCAACAGCAGCGGCAGCAGGTTCTATACCATATTCTTCTTTTAGAATATCTGCAAGTTCATTTACTTCCTTCACAGTAAGATTAACTAATTCTTCTGCAAGTTTTTTTACGTCGGCCATTTTTTTAAAATTTAAATGATTCAGTTATTAATTTTCTCTCTCGGATAATGTTTTCACAATACCTGCTATTTTTCCACCGCTCGATTTAAGAGCAGAAATAACATTTTTAGCAGGAGATTGAAGTAACAATACTATATCGCCAATGAGCTCTTCCCGAGATTTAATATTTACTAGTGCATCAATTTGATTATCACCAATATAAACAGATTCCATAACATAGGCTGCCTTTAAAACCGGACGATCGCTTGTTTTGCGAAAATCTTTAATAAGTTTTGCAGGTAGGTTTCCTGTGTTAGAAAGCATAATAGCGGTATTACCTTTTAACGCACTGTATAGCTCATCGTAATCGCCTTGAATTCTATCCAAGGCTAGTTTCAATAAAGTGTTTTTGGCAACAATAAGTGTGATATCATTTTCAAAGCACTTTCTTCGCAAACTTCCGGTTTTTTCAGCATCTAATGCAGAAATATCCGTAAGATAGAAGTGAGTAGCGCCCTGAATTTTTTCAACCAGACCATCAACCACTTTACTTTTTTCCTCTCGAGTCATACAAAATAAACTTTAAGTGATTTATTTATTCAACTGATTTTGCATCTACCTGAATACCGGGGCTCATAGTACTGGAAAGATAAATACTCTTCACATAAGTACCTTTTGCCGCAGTAGGTTTCAACTTGATAATAGTCTGAATTAATTCTTTGGCATTGTCGTAAATCTTTGCAGGTTCAAACGAAACTTTGCCAACGGAAGCGTGAATAATTCCAAACTTATCAACTTTAAAATCAATTTTTCCTTTTTTTACATCTTCAACAGCTTTACCAATTTCCATTGTAACTGTTCCCGATTTTGGATTTGGCATAAGACCTCTGGGTCCTAAAATTCTACCTAACTGACCAACTTTCGCCATACAAGAAGGCATAGTAATAATAATGTCAACGTCGGTCCATCCACCCTTAATCTTGTCAACATACTCATCAAGTCCAACATAGTCAGCACCGGCAGCTTTAGCTTCTTCTTCTTTATCAGGAGTTACCATTGCCAAAACTCTAATAACTTTTCCGGTACCATGAGGAAGAGTAGTTACTCCTCTAACCATTTGATTAGCTTTACGAGGGTCAACACCAAGTCTAACATCAATATCAACAGAAGCGTCAAATTTTGTTGTTGTAATACCTTTAACTAATGAAGCAGCTTCTTCCAGAGTATATACTTTATCGGGTTGGATTTTTCCAATAACCGCTTTTCTATTTTTTGTTAGTTTTGTCATTTCAACTTAAATTTAAAAAGGTTTTTGTCCTTTAATTGTTAAACCCATACTTCTAGCAGTTCCAGCAACCATAACCATGGCAGATTCTACGGTAAAACAATTCAAATCCGGCATTTTGCTTTCAGCTATTTCCTTAACCTGATCCCAGGTAATTGAGCCAACTTTCACCCTATTGGGTTCAGCAGATCCCGACTTAATTTTTGCTGCTTCCAGTAATTGTACTGCAGCAGGTGGAGTTTTAATAACAAACTCAAACGATTTATCCGAAAATACAGTAATTACAACCGGCAATATTTTTCCTGGGTTGTCTTGCGTTCTAGCATTAAATTGCTTACAAAACTCCATAATATTAACACCCTTGGATCCAAGAGCCGGTCCCACCGGTGGAGACGGATTTGCTGCCGCACCTTTAATCTGTAGTTTGATAAAACCTTCAACTTCTTTAGCCATAATTCCAAACTAATAATATTAGTATTAAATAATTTATTCTTTTTCAACCTGAACAAAACTTAACTCAAGTGGTGTTTTCCTTCCGAAAATCTTAACCATTACTTTAAGTTTCTTCTTTTCATCATTAACTTCTTCAATAATACCTGAAAAGCTATTAAAAGGACCATCAATTACCTTTACACTTTCACCAACAAAATAAGGCACATTTATTTCCTCATCGCTTTCAGCCAACTCATCAACCTTACCTAAAATTCTATTTACCTCAGAGATTCTTAAGGGAATAGGTTGTCCACCTTTTTCTGCTCCTAAAAATCCTATTACACCAGTAACATTTCTAATTACGTGTGGCAATTCCCCAACAAGAGCAGCTTCTATAAGAATATATCCGGGAAAAAAATTCCTATCCTTACTTATTTTTTTTCCATTTCTG
This sequence comes from Bacteroidales bacterium, assembly GCA_016936815.1. GTDB lineage: Bacteria > Bacteroidota > Bacteroidia > Bacteroidales > GWF2-38-335 > GWF2-38-335. The sequence continues at coordinate 3,703 of JAFGXD010000041.1, read as the reverse complement.
ATTTGGTACACTTTTTCGGTAGGAATAAGTACCTGAGAAACGTAATCCTGCATATTTAAAGCAGCTATTTCGCTTTCGATATACTCTTTTACTTTTTTCTCTTTTCCGCTTATTGCCCTAACAACATACCATTTCTTATCGATATCGCTCATTGTTTTGTAACGTTTTTTAAACTAGAAAAGACTATATACCAAATGCATTATATTTTTGAAACTATAATCCATTGCTAGAATTATTAGTGCAAAAATAACAGAGGCTACCATAACAATAATTGAACTACCTTGCAACTCAGCCCATGAAGGCCATGTTACTTTATTCATTAGTTCATTGTACGATTCCTTAAAATAATTTATAATCCTTCTCATTTTTATATATCATTTGCACGGGAGGAGCGACTCGAACGCCCGACACCTGGTTTTGGAGACCAGTGCTCTACCAACTGAGCTACACCCGTATTATTCATAACTGATTCTGTTGGTAAAAAAACCAGATGTAATCAAAGTATAAAGAACCTTAATAATCAAACCTAATAAAACAAAAGGAGATTCGACGATAACATCGAACCTTCCTTCTGAATATTATTATGAGTATTACTCAACTATTTCAATAACCTGTCCAGCTCCAACGGTACGTCCGCCTTCTCTAATAGCAAAGCGAAGTCCTTTGTTAATAGCTACAGGGTAAATAAGTTTTACAGTAATTGTAACGTTATCACCAGGCATTACCATTTCAACACCTTCTGGAAGAACACATTCTCCAGTAACGTCAAGAGTTCTTAAATAGAACTGTGGACGGTAGTTGTTATGAAATGGAGTGTGACGTCCACCTTCTTCTTTCTTAAGAATGTAAACCTCTGCTTTGAAAAGGGTATGAGGAGTAATTGAACCCGGCTTAGCCAACACCTGACCACGCTTAATTTCTTTTTTATCAACACCACGAAGCAATAAACCTACGTTATCACCAGCTTCGCCTCTATCAAGAATCTTACGGAACATTTCAACACCAGTACAAACTGTTTTTCTTCCTTCGCCTAAACCAATAATATGAAGTTCATCTCCTGTGTTAACAACACCTGTTTCAATTCTTCCTGTGGCAACAGTTCCACGACCGGTGATTGAGAAAACATCTTCTACAGGCATTAGGAATGGTTTTTCATTTTCACGAGGAGGAATTGGAATATAAGAATCCACAGCATCCATAAGTTCCATTATCTTTTCTACCCATTCAGGTTCTCCGTTCAAACCACCAAGAGCAGATCCACGAATTACAGGAGCATTATCGCCATCAAATTCATAGAAATCAAGAAGTTCACGAACTTCCATTTCAACTAATTCAATTAGTTCTTCGTCGTCAACCATATCACATTTGTTAAGGAAAACAACAATTTTAGGAACGTTTACCTGACGAGCCAAAAGGATATGTTCACGAGTTTGAGGCATTGGACCATCTGTAGCAGCAACAACAATGATAGCACCGTCCATTTGGGCAGCACCTGTAACCATGTTCTTTACGTAGTCGGCGTGACCCGGACAGTCAACATGAGCATAGTGACGATTAGCTGTTTGATACTCAACGTGAGCGGTATTAATAGTAATACCTCTTTCTCTTTCTTCAGGAGCGTTGTCAATTGAGTCGAAGTCGCGATATTCTGACAATCCTTTTTCTGCAAGAACCTTAGTAATAGCAGCAGTTAAGGTTGTTTTACCATGGTCTACGTGACCAATTGTTCCGATATTCACGTGCGCTTTCGACCTATCAAATTTTTCTTTAGCCATAGCTTTCTTCTGTTTATAATATTAATACAAATTACATTTAACGTTTCACAATAAAAAAATTTCAGAGCCGATGACGAGAATTGAACTCGTGACCTCTTCCTTACCAAGGAAACGCTCTACCCCTGAGCTACATCGGCTTAAAAAAAGAGCGGGAGACGAGACTCGAACTCGCGACCCCAACCTTGGAAGGGTTGTGCTCTACCAACTGAGCTACTCCCGCATCTTAATTTATTTCCTAATTTTTTGTGTGGGGAGAGCAGGATTTGAACCTACGTAGGCGTAAGCCAACAGATTTACAGTCTGCCCCGTTTGACCGCTTCGGTATCTCCCCGTTCAAAACGAGCCGATGGAGGGAGTCGAACCCCCGACCTGCTGATTACAAATCAGCTGCTCTGACCAACTGAGCTACATCGGCACAAAAAATTAAAAGAACCGGTTCTCAGAGAAAAAGGCTCCAAAAACGGTTTGCAAATGTAGAACATTTTTTTTAGACTACAAATAAAAAATGCTTTTTTTAGATTTTTTTTTTCTTTTCTTTAGAAATGCAGTGTTTTGGGGAGTTTTAAAGGATGAAATAAAAAAAAAGGGGCTATTCGCCCCTTACTTTTCCTTTGTATTTTTTTAATTGACGTCTTAAAGCCTCTACCGCAGTATCGGTAGCTGCTTCAAATGATTTTGATTGTTTTTTTGCAAAAAGGTCATTACCCGGTATCTCCAATTTAATTTCTGTAACTTTGTTTTCTGTATTCTGAGCTTTGTCAAGTTTCAAGGTAACTTCAACACCTATTATTCCCTCGTAATACTGATTCAACTTAGCTACTTTTGTTTCAATAAATTCCTCAAGTTTGCTATCGGCATCAAAACGTAATGAATGAATTTTAATGTTCATGGTAATTCCTCCGTCATTTATGTTAATATTAATTTCTCGGGTGTGCTTGTAAATAAGACTCTTTTAATTTTTCAAATGTATTGTGAGTATAAACTTGGGTTGCTGAAAGATTTGAATGCCCCAGCAGTTCTTTTATTGCATTCAAATCAGCCCCCTTATTTAGCATGTGTGTAGCAAAAGTATGCCGAAGTACATGCGGACTCTTTTTATCTAAAGTTGTTACATGTTTCAAGTATTTGTGTACGATTCGATAAATTAGTTTATCGTAAACAGGTTTACCCTTTTCCGTAAGAAATAATCTCTTCTCCTCTGTTCCAAATTCCCGGTTTCTCAATTCAAGATATTTTTTTAATGTATTTCTTAATTCTATATGAAACGGAATTATTCTCTCTTTGTTACGCTTTCCTAATACTTTTATATAATTATTATATAAATCCACATCAACAATGCTCAAATTGTTCAATTCAGCAAGTCTTATTCCAGTAGCATAAAAAAGTTCGATAACAGTTCGGTCTCTAACTCCTATGTAAGTTTCTCCAAAATCGTGGCTGTCTAATAAAGTATTAATAGTACTTTCTTCAATAAATTCAGGCAGTTTTTTTCCAGTCTTTGGAGATAACACTCTTTCCATAGGATTTTTGGCTAATATCTCTTCCCTAAGCAAAAACTTGTAGAATGTTTTTAGTGTTGAAATTTTTCTATTTACAGATCTTGGTGTATTTCCCTGTTTTAACAAAGATACTATCCATTCTCTAATTATTCTAAAATCATTTTCTGAAGGATTAAACTCCTTCTCACCACAATTGCAAAAAATTTCAAATTGCTCTAAATCAGAACTATATGATCTTAAGGTGTGGGTGGAATATCGTTTTTCGTATTGTAAATATTTTAGGAATGATTCTTTATGCATATATATAAAAATATTGCCTGATTATCTTACGAATATCAGGCAAGAATGTTACAATACGTTAATAGCTCAAAGCTTTCAAATCTCTTCCTGCTGCATATGCTGAACATACACAGCCTTAATCATCATTTC
>JAFGXD010000040.1 GCA_016936815.1 Bacteroidales bacterium | reverse complement strand
TTGGATTCGATTTTTCTTTGATGCACTTGGAAATATTCAGACTCAACTAATGATAAAACTTGAAAGTAAAGGAGTTGAAACAAGATTATCTCCAAGAGAAAAAGCCATATTAACTTTCATAGAAAACAGTTCAGGTTGCAAATCTGGTGATATTGCAAAAAAACTAGGAATTCCAAGTCCCACAGTTAAGCGGATTTTGCCTGAATTGATTGAAAAAAACTTGATTGAAAAATTTGGAACCGGACCTGGGACTAATTATTCGATAAAATAAAAAAAACGCCCTACAAGTAATTGAAGCATTTTTCACCGATCCAACTTTTTAGCGGGTTGACAGTTGAAAACCCCGAATTTTAAACATGTCGAATTCGACACCTTTAGAAAACAAGCTGGATTAAACAGTTTTAATTTAACACCGAAAAAGTGGATTGATGCAACTGATGCGATAAGGGATTGCATTCTGCATGATAAAAATTATGATAAAGATAAAGAGTGATTGATTTATGCAGAGGAAGCTGATTTGTTGAATGTTGCATTATTCAATTGCACTGCAAAGGATTGGCGAGAAGCAAATACAGATAAATCAAAGAAGGGATTGAATATTCGTGATTTTGCAAGTATAAATGAACTTGTTGTATTATCAAACCTTTAGAATATTAATCCGATTCTCATTAGCAATCAGGTAGATAAGCATGAACGATACAGACAGTTAAAAGAGATTGTTAAGGTTCAATTAAAGTCACTTGACGGACAAGATTTTATGAAAGCGTTGAAAAAAGTTTCTGACGACATTTATATTGAAAATAAAAAGAAATTGAAATAAACAACGAAATGCCAATCGACTTAGCCGCCCCACCAAATAGTCTGCCATAAATACCCTCTCACCCCACTGCACACACAAGTCTCAAATACACCCATTCATTAAAATCCAACCCAATTTTCTCCTAACCAGAAACCACCCCCTAAAACAACAAAACGACAAAACAAAACAACAAACGACAAACGAAAAAACGACAAACAACTTAACGACAAACGAATTAACAACACACCAAACCTTACAAACCCCTCCTCCCTTCAGCCTTCTTTTTTAATTCAGTCAAAAAATCTTCTAATTCCCGTAATTCCTCCACAGGCAAAGTTCTAATTGTTTTATCATACTCAATTTTTGTTTCCTTTTTTACCAAATCATATAAAGGATGTCCTTCCGGCTCTCCATTTGGTACAAACTCCAAAATATCATTGGGCGTACAATACAACACCTTGCATAGTTTATGAATATCTCTCATTTTTAAGTATTCCGAATTCTTATTCGTAATCTTTTGAGCTACGGAATAGGTAAATCCATTATTCCTTAAAAAATAAAACGGTCTGCTAATGTTTCTTAGCTTATAAACGGTTTCACAATTCAATCTTAGCATTTTTTATACATTTTAGTTAATAATTATTCGCAATTGTCATTTATATGACATTATCATTATCTCCACCATTTACTCTAATTCGTCCGCCATTTATAAAATTCATTCCAACATCTGTAAGATTCCATCGGACATTTATAAATCTTTTTCCAACAAATACTATTTTCTAAAAGAAGCTATCGGTGGTCGTGTATTTTCAACAACCGACCTTGCCAAACTATTCAGAAATAACGAATTTATCCTAAAAGACCTGCTAGACCGTTTAATCTCTCAATTCGAGTTCACCAACAAACGTTTCTACATTTGCTACCAAAACGCCCGCAAAATTATCGACTTGGGTGTTCGTCACCTTAAAAATAATGGGGCAGAAGAACTAAACCCCATCATTTAACAACCTGCTAATCTCCTAATTTTTTTCTCAAAAAAACCGTCGTAAATGGCTGGTTTTCTTGTTAATAATTAATCTCAGCGAAAACACGTGTAAATCTGTGGCCAAAAAAAATAGCCGCCGGTTTTCACGGAAAAACACGGAAAATGGGCACGAATGCACGAATGAAATAATTATTCTCTGTATCTTGCAATTAGGTATAACTTTAATAAACCTTGAATTGAACAAATGGCATAGACGAGTTGAGTAATCTATTATTTGGTGAAATACTAAACTTTAAATGTATGGCTAAGCGTCAAGAATACTTAATTAAAAGATATTTTCTAAAAGTGGATGCCAACGCAATGGCTGAAAATATTAATGGCAGGATTAAAAGGCTGATGTTGATTAACTAAGGCATTAGAGATAGGTAACTCTTTTATTTCAGATTGAAGAATTACATCGCTAGTACCTCAAAATAATATTTTGCCAAAATATCTCCTCTGTTTGTTTTAATAAAAAAAAACAATTATCTTTGTCAAACTTTTTGCGGATGTGTCGTAATTGGTAGCCGAGCTAGACTTAGGATCTAGTGCCGAGAGGCGTGGGGGTTCGAGTCCCTTCATCCGCACAAAAACAAACCGCTTTTTCTCAATTTTTATTGGTTGAAAAAGCGGTTTTACAATTATTCATGGATTTATAAAACTAAAAATGATGAATGTTTCCAAGGAAATGATTAATGAGCAAAATGCTGTACTTAAGCTTGTTATAGAGAAAAATGACTACGAAGAAAGAGTAAACAAAGTGCTGAAAGATTACAAAAGAAAAGCAAATGTCCCTGGTTTTCGTCCCGGTATGGTTCCTTTTGGAATGGTTAAGAAAATGTACGGCACTGCTGTATTAGTTGATGAAATAAACAAAATGGTCTCCGAACAACTTTCATCTTACATTTACGACGAAAAACTAAATATTCTTGGAGAACCTCTTCCTAATAAAGAAATGAAAACTGTTGATTTCGAGAAAGATGAAGTTTTTGAATTCCTTTTCGATGTCGCTTTTGCCCCCGAATTTGAAGTGAAACTTTCTAAAAAAGATAAAGTTCCTTATTACAAAATTCTTGTAGATAACGAAACAATCGATAAACATGTTGAAAATTACCTGAAACGATTTGGTGGTTATGAAGATGTTGAAGTTATTGAAGATAAAGAACTTGTAAAAGGAACTCTAGTGGAACTTAACGAGGCTGGAGAAATTACAGAAAATGGAATTGTTAACGATAATGCTACTCTTTCAATAGACCTTGTTAAAGATGCAAAACAAAAGAAATTATTCCTTGCTAAAAAAATTGGCGATGAGGTAATCTTTAATCCTTCTGTTGCTTTTCCAAACGATTATGAGGTAGCCGCAATTTTAGGCATTAAAAAGGAAGAAGCAGAAAAAGGTAATAAAAACTTTAAACTGAAAATTACTGAAATAAAGAAATTTGTTGACTCCGAAATTAATCAGGATTTCTTCGATAAGGTTTTCGATGCAGGAACTGTTACCAGCATTGAAGAATTTAGAACAAAAATTAGCGAAGACATTCAATCTAATTTTGCTTTCGATAGCGAATACAAATTTATGATCGACACCCGTGATAAAGTTGTTGAAAAAACTGAAATGCCCCTACCTGAAGAATTCTTACTTCGCTGGGTTAAAACTACCAACGAGAAATTAAGTTCGGAGCAAATTGATAAAGATTTTCCAATGTTTCTAAAAGACCTAAAGTGGCAATTAATTAAGGAGAAATTTGTTAAAGATTTGGAACTTAAGGTTTCTGAAGAAGATTTGTTGGCTCACGCTAAAACAATTGCTTCAATGCAATTCAAACAATATGGTATTAACTTTGTACCCGACGAACATCTTACAAAATATGCTCAGGATTTGCTGAAGAAAGAAGACGATAGAAGAAAATACGCCGAGAAAAAATTCGAAGATAAGGTGGTAGAAGCTATTAAAGAACAAATTAAAGTCGACGAAAAAGAGGTCTCTATTGAAGAGTTTAATAAAATGTTTGAGGCTTAATCGCTTTAATTTAGTCTTCCAGATTCACTTTTTTCTAACTATCTTCTTTACCAATTCCCACGGGTTGAAACCCATGGCTATGGTTGGGAAACCAGTTTCTGATTATGTGTTAATAGGCTATTGTTCTTATTAATTACTACGGGTTAAAACCCATAGCTATGGTTGGGAAACCTCTTTCAGGTTATTGGTGAATAAACTATATTCTCTGTCAATTCCCCGGGTTAAAACCCATGGCTATGGTTGGGAAACCTCTTCGAGGTTATTGGTGAATAACTATCAACTTTCAATAAGTATTGAATTATTTCAACAACTATCTTTTTACTCATTTGGCTAAATACTTGCCTTTTTTTTTCTTTTTGGAATGGAAATAAAAAAAAATATATAATTTTAGCCTGAAATTTAAAACTAACTTTTATGAATAGCAGCGACGAATTCAGAAAATTTGCGACCAAGCACCTTGGAATCAGCAGCCATAGACTAGATACTTACTCTTCAATTTATGGAAATTATATCTCCCCGACTATTATCGAGGAACGTGCCCTAAATGTTGCTTCAATGGATATTTATTCCCGTTTAATGATGGACAGAATTATTTTTCTGGGATTGCCAATCGACGATTATGTAGCAAATATTATTCAGGCTCAACTTCTTTTCCTCGAGTCTAGCGACCCTAACAGAGATATTCAGATTTATTTTAATACTCCCGGTGGTGGCGTTCATGCAGGTTTGGGAATTTACGATACTATGCAGTATATTTCTTCAGATGTTGCTACTATTTGTACAGGTATGGCCGCTTCAATGGGCGCTGTTCTGCTTTGTGCAGGAGCCAAAGGAAAAAGATCTGCTCTTAAGCATTCAAGAATTATGATTCACCAACCTATGGGAGGTGCTTCCGGACAGGCTGCCGATATTGATATTGTTGCTAACGAAATTAGAAAACTTAAAAAAGAACTTTACGAAATTATTGCCGACCACTCCGGTCAACCTTTCGAAAAGGTTGAAGCCGATTCGGATCGCGACTTCTGGATGATTGCCGACGAAGCTAAGGCTTATGGCATGATAGACGAGGTTCTTGATAAAGACAAAGAGGCTAAAAAGAAAAAATGATAATTCTTAAGGGGGTTCAGGAAAATAATCTAAAAAATTGTAATCTCAATATCCCTAAAAATTCTTTTACCGTAATTACCGGTGTTTCCGGCTCGGGAAAGTCTTCGCTGGCTTTCGATGTGCTTTTTAACGAGGGACAACGACGATATATCGAAACTTTCTCTTCTTTCTCCCGTCAATACCTAAAAAAATTACACCGACCTGCTTTTGAAAGTATTACAGGTCTCTCGCCGGCTATTGCTGTAAATCAGCAAACTACCGTTAGAAATCCCCGCTCAACTGTTGGTACTTTATCGGAAATTTATGATTTACTAAGACTTTTGTTTGCCCGCTTCGGTAAATCCAATAATCCGGAAAACCTCTCTTTAAGCCTTTTTTCTTTTAATTCCCCCGTAGGCGCATGCGAAACTTGCAAAGGAATGGGAGAAACCGATGCCATTAATCTAAATTCACTTATTTCAAATGAAAATCTAAGTCTTAGAGAAGGTGCTCTTTCTTTAACTACTCCTAATGGCTATATAATTTATTCTCAGGTTACTATGGAGGTGCTCAATACCGTTTGCCTGGCGGAAGGCTTTAATGTTGACATCAAATGGAAAGACTTAAGCGAGTATGAGAAAAATATTATTTTCTATGGAACCGAAAAGGTGAAAATTCCATTCGGAAAACATAGCTTGGAATCTAGAATGAAATGGACAGGAATTACTGCAAAGCCCAGAGAAGAAGGTTTTTATAAAGGCATTGTGCCAATTATGGAGGAAATACTGAAAAGAGACCGTAACCCTAATATTTTGAAATTTGCTCATACCGTCAATTGTGCAACATGTAATGGTGAAAGGCTTAATAAACAAGCGCTTGAGGTAAAATTTAATAGCAAAAACATTGCAGAAATTTCCAGTTTTACTATTGAAAAACTAGACGATTTTTTTAAAGATTTCAACAGGAATAATCCTGAATTTGCTGGAAAATCAATCATTAACAGTATTCTGCAAAGAACTTCCCTTCTTGTTGAACTGGGACTTGATTACCTCCAATTAAACCGCAACTCTACAAGTCTTTCCGGTGGAGAGGCTCAACGAATTCGACTTGTTACCCAGGCTTGTTCTCAACTTCGAGGTCTCTTATATGTTTTCGATGAACCTTCAATTGGACTTCATTCAAAAGATAATATTAAACTTATTAAAATTCTGAAGGAAATTGTTGCAAATGGCAATACGGTTGTGGTTGTTGAACACGATGAAGAAACTATTAAAAATGCCGACTGGATTGTTGATATTGGCCCCGCCGCAGGAAAAAATGGGGGTCAAATCTTGTTTTCCGGAAAACTCAAAGATTTTCTAGCAGCCAAAAATCTTAAAAATAGTCACACTTATAATTTCCTGAACGGAAAAAATCTTCCTCTTAAAATTGAAAAAAGAATTTCGGAAAATGATGGTGTTTTCAAAATAAAAAATGCCTCCACCAATAATCTAAAAAACATTGATGTAGAAATTAAAGTTAACGCACTAAATATTGTTACAGGGGTTTCAGGAGCAGGAAAATCAAGCCTTATTTCAGAATTAATTAATCAATTGGAAAAAGAAAAATCCGGAAGTTTTTCAAAAATAATTCATATAAACCAATCTCCTATTGGAAGAACACCTCGTTCAAATCCTGCAACTTACACAAAGCTTTTCGACTTAATACGAGATTTGTACGGCAAACTTCCGCAATCTATTACAAATGGCTGGGATAAAGGAAGATTCAGTTTTAATAACACCGGTGGTCGTTGCGAAACTTGCGAGGGCGCCGGCGTAATCTCGGTAGGCATGCACTTTTTGGGAGAGGTGCAAACTATTTGCGAAAGCTGCGAGGGCAAAAGGTTTAACAATGAAACTCTTGAAATTAAATACAGGGATAATTCAATTTCAGATATTTTAAAAATGTCTTTTGAAGAAGCTGCTGTCTTTTTTAAGGATGAACCCAAAATTCTCAAAATTGTTGAAACTTTCAATAGTTTGGGACTCTCTTATCTTGAACTTGGGCAATCTGCTCTAACTCTCTCCGGTGGCGAGGCTCAAAGGGTTAAACTTGCCGGAGAACTTGCCCGTGGCGAAAAGGGACAAATGATGTATATTCTCGATGAACCAACAACCGGCTTGCACTCCTATGATATCGAAATTCTTCTAAAATCTCTAAAAGAGCTTGTAAATAAAGGACATACAGTTGTTGTTGTTGAACACGATATGAGAATTATTTCGGATGCTGATTACATTATTGATTTGGGTCCGGGTTCAGGTGAAAATGGGGGAAATATTGTTGCTTGCGGGACTGTTAACGATATTAGAAACTGCAAAAACTCTTTCACCGGTCAGGCTATTTTAAGGTTCGAAAGGGGTGAATTACAGATTATTGAGACAAAACAAATTTCACCTGATACACCTGTAGTTTTTTCAGGGGTTGAAACCCATAATTTAAAAAATATTAATGTCGAGTTTCCTGTAAACAAAATTACTGTAGTTACTGGAGTTTCGGGTAGCGGTAAGTCTTCTTTGGTTTTCGATACGGTTTATTCGGAAGCTAGAAACCGATATCTGGAAAATTTCCCTGCTTATGTTCGCAGGTACGTTAGGAAGTCGGGAAACGGAGTTTTTGCTTCGTGCAGCGGATTAATGCCTGCTGTTGCAATTGGCCGACAAACAGCTTCTATAAATCCCAGATCAACTCTTGGAACTTATACTGAATTATACGATTTACTTCGATTGCTTTTTTCAAGAGCAGGAACCAATTCTTCAGATTTAGGTAGACTTAATGCCAACGCTTTTTCTTTTAATCATCAGTCGGGGGCATGTCCAAATTGCAAAGGTTTAGGAAAAGTTCTTACTTTAGATATTGAAAAATTTGTTACAAATCCGGAGCTTTCAGTTTTAAACGGAGCTTTTAAGGGACATAAAGCCGGAAAGTTCTATGGTGATGCTCATGGTCAGTATGTTGCTGCTATTAAAGCTGTTGGAAATGAAATGAATATAGATTTTTCACGTCCTTTTTCAAGTCTTTCCCAAAAAGAAATTGAAATAATTTTTGAAGGAACAGGCAATAAAGAATACAATATTAAATGGGATTACAAGAGAAATGAAAGAGAGGGAACATACAGTTTTAGAGGAAAATGGGAAGGAATTCGTAAACTGTTTATGGAGGAATACAATCGTAAACATGCCGACAAAAGAGCCGAAAGTCTGGAGCCGCTTATGATTGATTATTCTTGCCCTGTTTGTAATGGAAAGAGACTTTGCAAAAAATCTCTTGACGTTTTAATTGCAGGCAAAAATATTGCAGAATTATCGGAATTGAGTCTGAACGATTTGCAACAATTTCTAAAGAATCTTAGAAACGAAATATTTGGCGATTCATCTAAACAACAAATTGTTGAGGAAATTTCGGAAAAAATTATCTCTGCCCTTCAAGCTTTTTCTAAGCTGGGCATTTCATATTTAAACTTAAGTCGAGCAGTTTCAACACTTTCGGGAGGAGAATTGCAAAGGGTTAGAATTGCAGCCAACATAAACTCAGGGCTTAGTGGAATAATTTACATTCTTGATGAACCTACAACAGGTTTGCATAAAAAGGATGTTGAGCAACTTATGAGTTTGCTTAAAGAAATTCAGAAAAAAGACAATACAATAATTCTGGTAGAACACGATATTGATCTAATAAAACAAGCTGATTATGTAATAGATATGGGGCCTGAAGGTGGAGAAAACGGTGGGGAAATAATAGCTTGCGGAACTGTTAATCAGATTCTGGATAATTCGGCTTCAATAACCGGAAAGGCCATTGCTAACCGTAAAATTCATAATCCTGTAGAAATTATACCGGGCAAAGGCTTAAATATTACAGAAGCTTATGCCAATAATCTGAAAAACATTAATATTTCAATTAATTCAGGCGAATTTACAGTTATTACCGGAGTTTCAGGCTCGGGAAAATCCAGCTTGCTTTTCGACGTTATTGAGGCTTCATTTTTAAGCAGTAAGCCCATAAATTGTAAATATATCAATGGTTTTGAGAATTTTTCCGGTCTTAGCTCAATAGATCAAAAAATCCCTGAATTACATTCGAAAGGTAATTTACTAACATATTTAGGGCTGTTCGACAGGGTTAAGGATATTTTTTCGTTGCTCCCGCTTTCAAAAGAAAAGAAATTTGGCAAGCAACATTTCTCATTTAATTCAAATGCCGGAAAATGCGAAGCATGTAAGGGAACGGGGGAAATAAATTACAACATGGATTTTTTGGCCGATGTATCTGTTGTTTGCGAAGTTTGCAACGGACATAAATACAAGCCTGAAATTTTAGAAGTACAATACAATAGCAAAAATATTGCGGAAGTTTTGCAATTAACAGTAAATGAAGCGCTAACCTTTTTTAGTGCTGAAAGCAAACTAATTGAAGAACTGAAAATTTTTCGAAAGGCAGGTCTGGATTATTTAAAACTTGGGCAGAAATTAAATTCATTTTCGGCAGGAGAAATCCGAAGACTAAAGCTAATAAAGGGTTTGCGAGAATCGGCCAAAGGAAAAATGCTCTTTTTAATTGACGAACCAACTTCGGGATTGCACATAAATGATGTTGACAAATTAATTAAGCTTTTTGCAGAGGTTATAATAAAGGGGCATACAATTATTGCAGTAGAACATCACGAGAGTATTGTGCAATTTGCTAACCGAAAAATTGAGTTGGGACCCGAAGGCGGTGAGAAAGGGGGTTACTTGCAATAAATTTAATTGGGATCTAGGCGAAGCAAAATCTGCATAAAAATGATAATTGTGTGCAGCTTTTACTCTTCATTAAGATTTGAACTAAACAGTTCATTTAATTTATTTCTTAATAATTCTTTATCGATTAGTTTAGTTTCATATTGGCTGATAATTGTCGGAGAGGTACTCCTGTTTAGTGAAATTTCAACAATATTGTCTTCCTTTGTCTTACACATTATTATTCCAACACTTGGATTTTCATGAGGTTTCTTGACGTATTTGTCCAATGCTCCCAAATAAAAATCCATTTTACCCATATATTCAGGTTTGTATTCACCTACTTTCAATTCTAATGCAACCAGGCAGTTTAACTCTCTATGATAAAACAGTAAATCAACTGAGTAATCTTTGTTGCCAACTTGTAATCCGTATTCCTCGGCGATAAATAGAAAATCTTTACCAAATTCTAGGATAAAATCTTTAAGATTTGAAAGAATCGCTCTCTTAAAACTATTTTCAGAGTATTTTCCCTTTAATCCTAAAAATTCAAGCGAATAATAGTCTCTAATATACTCATTTATATTTGGATACAATTCTCTCGCCATCGGTGAGATATTTTCTTTCGAAAACATAGAACGTTCAAAAAGACCGCTTTCTAATTGTCTTGAAAGTTCATCTTTTGAGTACTTTTCTCTTGATGTAAGTTTTATGTAGAATTCCTTTTCTTCTTCTGTTTAAGTCTGTGAAACTATCAGCATATTATTTGTCCAACCAATTTCTCTCACCAAAAGTGAGAGTTTTTCATTTTTATGATATGTTTCATAGAATTGTTTCATTCGCCACAAATTCTGTGACGAAAATCCCTTTGAATTTGGCTCCGATTTCCTCAAAAATTCAGATAAATTCTCAACGGTTCCGCTTCCCCAACCATCTTTTTTGCTTTTGTTTGAAATATATTCGCCAATATTCCAATATAAGTCAATCAATCCTTTATTAACAGCTTTTGCAACTTTAACTCTTGCCTCTTTAATCATTGCAAGAATTTCATGAAAAGCTTTATTTTCAATTGATTCTAAATTATTCATGCTTGAAAAGATAATCAATATTCTATTTTTCTTTTATAAATTGTTACGTGTAGAGGATTAAGATTAAATACAAGTTAAAGCAACATATTTATAAACGAGCCTAAAACAAAAACCACAATTAAGGCACCGGCAACTTTGTTAATCATCCAAAGGCTTCTAAGAGTTATTTTTCTTCTAAAAAGGTTAACCACAGAAGCAAGAAGAAACCACCATGCAGATGTGCCAATTGCAATTCCCGAAATTACAGCCGAAGCTTTAGAATATTCGTTTGGTTCAATTGTAAGTCCTACATACGAAAAGGCAATTAGGAAAAGCAAAATAGCCACAGGATTGGTAATTGTAATAATAAAAACGGAAAGAAAATCCCATAAAAAGCTGTTTTCCTTCTTCTTGGCTTGCCGTTTCTTTAATTGAACAACCGGATTTGTTATAAAAATCTTAACACCCACCGCAAGAAAAATTACACCACCTACAATTTGAAACCAATCTTGGTGCTTTTCAACATTTTCTATTATTATCTTGGCGGAAAAAACAGCAAAAACAGAAAAAATAACATCCGCAGCAGCAGCACCTAATCCAGAAATAAAACCTGCCCATCTTCCTCTGTTTAGCGTCCTTTGAATACACATAACACCAACAGGCCCTAGTGGTATAGAGACCATTAGCCCTATTATTATTCCATAAATTATTATTGGTAACTCCATCTAAAGTTTCAAAATCGTATTAAAATATTTTAAAAACCGTAAAAATAATAGTTTAATGCATAAACATCACCATTAAATGTTTAAAAAACGATTTTTGTTTCCATAAACTTAAGGGCAATGCATTAAATATTTATCAAAATTTTAAAAAACCACAGGCAATTCTATTAACATCCGATTTGATTCCCATAACTTTGTTATTTATGACAATTCTTACTAATTCGTTTGCTCTGTTTTTGTATGAAACAGCTATACTTATAATTTTTCGGAATAATTTCTAAATTTACTAGTTAAGAAAACTCAAAACAAATTAGCAGTTCTTTTCAAACCGGCCAAATCAATTAGCTTTATTTTTCTCCCCTGAATTTCAATAAAATTATCATCTTTAAATTCAGAAAGTAATCGAATAACCGATTCTGTAGCAGTACCTATTAAATTTGCAAGTTCCTCGCGGGTAAGATTTATTTTTAGATAACCATTTTCATCTGCACCAAAATTAGTCTTAAGCAGGAGCAATGCCTCAGCAAGCCTTTCTCTTACAGACTTTTGAGCTATTTCGGCCAAAAATGAGTTCGATTCGCCCAATTCTTTACAAGCCATGTGCAATAGTTCCAATGAAAAATCGGAATTCTTTTTCAGTAAATTAAATAGCTTATCGGAAGGAATAAAACAAAGAATTGCATCTTCAACTACTTTGGCTGAGGTACAAGCTACCTCTTCGCTTAATATTGACCTGTAACCAATTACATCACCTTCTTTAGCAAATCTAATAATTTGTTCCCTGCCTTCAACTCCTGTTTTGAAAAGTTTTACTATTCCCGAATTAACGCAAAAAATACCGCTTAGCCGGTTACCTTCGTGGTAAACAATTGCGCCCCGTTTGTAAAGGTTGCAGGCCTTATCCAAATCTAGTTTATCCTTTTCCTCATCGGAAAGATTTTTGATAATTGTTTTAGAAACTACATCACAATCACGACATTTTATTGGTCTTATCATCATATAAGGCTTATTATATTGTTGCAAATATAAGCATTTTGCTTTTTGAGAAATAACTAATCAAGTTGAATTCATAAAATTAGTTTCAAAATAATCTGCCCCTTAGTCTTCATCACCCGATTCCTCTTCTACCTCTTCCTCTTCCTCTTTAACACCTTTTGAAATAAGGAAACTTTTTATTTCCTCACTGCCGGCATAGAACAACATATTGTTTCCGTCAATATCTTCTTTATTAATATCTGCCTTTGCTTTTAACAATCTTTCAATCATTGGCATATCTTTATTGTAACAAGCTATCATTAAGGCGGTTTGACCTTTAGTATTTGCCTCATCTACTTTAGCTTTGTTTTTTAGGAAATATTCAACCATTTCATAATTTTTTCCTAAAACAGCAAATTGAAGTGGTGTTGACCGATTGTAATCTGAATCGTTAATTAATGCACCTTTTTTATGAAGTGCTTTAACAATTTCCAGATTACCGGCTTTTGCGGCATAAATAAGTGCAGTTGTTTCCTTATCGTCTTTTACATTTACATTTGCACCCACGCTAAGTAACAAATTAACAGCTTCGAGTTTACCGGCAGATGAAGCGTGAATTAAGGCTGTACCATTTCCATTATCGGCGTGGTCTACATTTGCTCCTTTTGAGAGAAAAAATTCCATAATTTTAATATGACCGTTGTAGGCAGCATAAATAAGAGGTGTTCGGTTTTCATTATCTACAATATCAACAGTATCATAATCGGGCAAATAAGTTTTAATAATGGTTAAAGTTCCAACTTTGGCAGCTTCGTGAATAATTGTTGAGCCATTTTTTGCAACAGCTTTAATATCTGCTCCATTCCTCAAGCAAAAGCTAAAGAAATTGTATAAATTTGAAGAAGCCAAAACATGAATTAGTGGGGTTTCTCCTGCAATTACAGCATTTACATCTCCGTCTTTTGAATGAAAAAACTCAACCAATTCCATATTTTCAAGAGCAAAAGAGGCAATAAATGGAGAAAGTCCTGAATTATCCTGAAGGTTTACATCAGCATAATTATTTGCTATGAATTTTGCCATTTCAATTTGTTCATTTTTAAGAGCCATTAATAGGGGAGATTCTCCGTAAACATTTTGCACATCAATTGTAGATGACTTGGCATAAATTTTTTCGAAAGCGTCAATATTTCCATAAAATGCAGCATAATGCAAAGCTGTATTTTTCGAATCATCAAGAAATTCAGGGTCGGCGCCATTATCAATAAGCACCTCTACAATATTTGCTTTTCCTTTAGATGCGGCAATAATTAAAGCTGTTTTACCATCAGAATTTATTGCGTTGATATCCACACCTTGAGCAACAAAATATGGAATTAAATTCTCTATAGCTTTCTCAGAAATTTCTCTTTCTTTAATAAGTCTATCTGTGTTTGGATTATCGCCATAGCTTACAGAGACCTCCACTCCAACACCATCTGCGGCCACCATTATGCCGGTCCAACCAAAATTATCGGTAGCTTTTGGGTCTGCTCCTTTAGAAACTAAATATTTTACAACTTCAATTTTTCCTTTATCTGCTGCCAGAAGCATTGCTGTGGCTCCATCAGCATCTCGCGAATCTACTTCAGTTTCTCCCTCTTCCACAATTTGTTTCACAAGTTCCAAATCTCCTTTTTTAGCAGCATCCAAGAATTCGTTTTGAGAAAAAGAACTATTTGTAATTAATAGTATTAATACAATAAGTATTGGTTTGTAAATTCTTATGTATCTCATAATATTTTTATTTATTGTTATAATGAGATAAAAATAAACAAAAAAAATGGAAAGTTATGCTTTCCATTTTTTTTTGACAAAAGAGCTATGCAAATATTATCCGCATTTAGAATGACCGCAATCGTTGCAAATTAGGCAGCCTTCCTGATAAGTAAGATTTGTTCCGGAACATTCGGAGCATTTAACGCCAGATTTTGGTTTGGTTCCATCAGGAATATATTTTTTAAGAGTTCTTTCAACACCATTTTTCCAGGTGTTAATAGTATCGCTATCAAGGTGCATTCCGGCAACAAGATTAATTACGTATGGAATTGGCATTCCGTGACGTAGAACTCCTGAAATAAGCTTGGCATAATTCCAGTATTCGTTGTTAAACATTCTGCTAAGACCTTCGAAAGTTGTTTTGTAGCCGTGTTTATCAACATACTGAAAGTCATATCGTTTATTACCCTGATCGTCGGTTACTTTAATAATTGTGCCTTTTGTAACCAATTTTGGAATCCA
This sequence comes from Bacteroidales bacterium, assembly GCA_016936815.1. Taxonomy (GTDB): domain Bacteria; phylum Bacteroidota; class Bacteroidia; order Bacteroidales; family GWF2-38-335; genus GWF2-38-335. The sequence goes on along the minus strand of JAFGXD010000040.1, from coordinate 2,637 downwards.
AAGCACATCTTCATCAACCATACCGGTAAAGATTTCGTATGGTCTTCCGTCGAGCAGACCGACAAAGCCAATCCAGTCTTCGTTATTATTTTTAAATCTTACAACATCGGCTTCAAGTTCTCTTGGTCTTTTTGGTGCTTCGGCCATTAATCCATTAGAACTGTTGTTTGAGCTTTTGTCTTCTTTTGAAATTAGCACACCGGATCTAGAGCCATCGCGGTAAACGGTAACTCCTTTGCAGCCGTGTTCCCAAGCAGTTTGATAAACTTTGCCAACAGTTTCTTCGGTTGCATCGGCAGGCAGGTTAACAGTAACTGAAATAGAATGGTCTACCCATTTTTGAATTGCGCCTTGCATTTTCACCTTGCTAACCCAGTCGATATCGTTTGAAGTAGCTTTATAATAAGGTGATTTTCTAATTAATTCATCAAGTTGTTTTTCGTCGTAAGTTTTTACTTCCTCGGTATTGTAACCATTTACTTCCAACCATGTAATAAATTTATGATGAAACACATTGTATTCTTCCCACGAATCGCCAACTTCATCGCGGAAAGCAACTTTAGATTCTTTATCGTTTGGATTAACTTTTCTTCTTCTACGATAAACGGGTAGAAAAACGGGTTCAATTCCTGAAGATGTTTGGGTCATTAGGCTTGTTGTTCCGGTTGGGGCAATAGTAAGCAATGCAATGTTTCTTCTGCCATGTTTTTTCATTTCCTCATAAAGGCTTTCATCGGCTTCTTTGAGGCGATTTATGAAAGGATTATTTTTTTCTCTTTGGGTATCGTAAAGAGGGAATGGAGATCTTTCTGCAGCCATATTAACTGAAGCTCTGTAGGCTTCTACAGCAAGAACCTTATGAACTTCTACTGAAAAATCTATAGCATTTTCGCAACCATAAGTTAGATTCATTGCGGCAAGCATATCGCCTTCGCCTGTAATTCCAATTCCTGTTCTTCGGCCTTCCTGAGCTTTTTGACGAATATTTTCCCAAAGTTTTCTTTCCACTCTTTTTATTTCAAAATCTTCCGGGTCGTTATTAATTTTGGCAAGAATTTGGTCAACTTTTTCCAATTCTAAGTCAATAATATCGTCCATAATTCTTTGGGCATAGCCAACATGTTCTTTGAAAAGTTCGAAATTAAATTTTGCTTGAGGAGTAAAAGGGTTTTCTACGTATGAGTATAGGTTAATAGCTAGAAGGCGACAACTATCGTATGGGCACAATGGAATTTCACCGCAAGGATTTGTAGAAACAGTTTTGTATCCAAAATCTGCATAACAATCGGGAACAGATTCTTTAATAATTGTGTCCCAGAAGAGGATTCCGGGTTCAGCAGATTTCCATGCGTTGTGAACAATTTTACCCCAAAGTTTTGAAGCGTTAATTTCGTTTAAGTATCTTGGTTCAGTACTTTGAATTGGATATTGTTGAATGTAATTTCTTCCTTCAATAACAGCCTTCATAAACTCATCATCTATTTTTACCGACACATTTGCTCCTGTAATCTTGCCCGGTGTCATTTTAGCGTCAATAAATTTTTCTGCATCGGGGTGTTTAATTGAAACGCTAAGCATTAAGGCTCCTCTTCGTCCGTCTTGAGCAACTTCTCTGGTAGAATTTGAATATCTTTCCATAAAAGGAACTATGCCTGTTGAAGTAAGCGCTGAGTTAAGAACGGGGCTTCCGGTTGGTCTAATGTGACTAAGGTCGTGTCCGACTCCGCCTCGTCTTTTCATTAATTGTACCTGTTCCTGATCAATTTTCATTATTCCGCCGTAGGAATCCGAAGTTCCATCGTTTCCAATAACAAAACAATTCGACAGTGAAGCAATTTGGTGGTTATTACCAATTCCAGACATTGGTCCTCCCTGAGGGATAATGTATGTGAAATTCTTCAAAAGTCCATAAACGGTCTCCACACTCATAGGATTTGGATATTTATTTTCAATCCTTGAAATTTCACGAGCTATTCGCCAATGCATATCATCAGGAGTAAGTTCGTAAATATCTCCATTAGAATGCTTTAGCGCATATTTATTTACCCATACAGTTGCGGCCAGTTCATCCCCATTAAAGTACTCTCTGGTCTTTTTTACAGCCTCCTCGAAGGTGTAAGATTTTACTTCTTTCATTTGTTTTACGGACATTTCTTCAACAAACATTTGCATTTAGTTTTTAAGTTTTTAACAATCAATATTTTAACACAACAGACTGTGACCTTGATTTGGTTTTGCTAAATTAAGGATTGCTCCCAATTTTCACCAATCTACTTTTCAACACGGTTATTAACAAAACCTCTGTAGCAAAATATAATAGCGTGTATTACAGTTATTTAACCAAATACAAGCAAGAACTTTTTTTAATTTGAATAAATGTACAATGAATAGAAATTGTTGAAACACAAACCTTAGCTAATTTTTCAACAAGAAAGTGTTAAAAAGCCAATTATAATAGTTAATAAACATGTTAATAGTTAATGTATGAGGTTTTTATGTGTCTTTTAGAAAAGCATTAATAATTTCCCATCAATAATTTAATGTTAAATTAACCTTCATTTTTGCCTTAAAAGTTTGTTGTTTTTGTGAAAAAAAATCTTAGAAACCTCAAAAATGATTTGGGGAATACTAATAATT
>JAFGXD010000039.1 GCA_016936815.1 Bacteroidales bacterium | reverse complement strand
TGAAAGTACCTAAAATGAAATTTTCGTAAATGTTCTACTATCATGGGTATTTGAAAATTAGTTCACCCATAACCACGAACTGGTTTTCCAATCATAGCTATGGGTTTTAACCCGCAGGAATTAATAATGAAGATATCCCCTAAAATGAAATTTACGAGGATAATCAACTTTAGTAGTTGTCTAACGAACTAAAAAAACGCCGAAGGCAAAGAACAAATAAAACCCAGAAGGCGATTTTCCTTATTCTTCCAGTTCTATCAAAACTGTAGTTATTTCAACCATATCGCCAACAGCTACATTAACTTTTTTAACTACTGAGTCTTTAGTCGCATTAAGGCTATTTTCCATTTTCATAGCTTCAACCACAATAAGTGAATCTCCTTTATTAACTTTCTGTCCTTCTTCAACAAGAAGTTTAAAAACTTTTCCCGGCATTGGAGATTTAATAATATTTTCACCTGCTGAATTACCACCACCTTCACCCTGCTGTTCCTCATCAACAAGAATATCTTGTCGTTTCAATAGAAATTTCTTACCATTGATAATCATTTCAAAACCTTCGGTACTGTGACTAATTTTTGCGAAATATTGATCCTTTCCAATCTGAAAGTCAAATTCACCATTTTCAATATATAGAAGTTTAGTTTCCAAATCGTTATGATCAATGATAAAAGTAAATTCTTTATCTCGTAATTTCCTGTAAACAACATCTTTTCTTTCGTTATTACATTCAACTGCAATAGAATTTACATTTCGCCAACGACCAATTGCATTATAAATATTTTGTTTTTCAGGCCAATAAGGATTCAAATCTATAAGTCTTTTATTAAAACCATAAAGTAGGAAACCTGCAATTGCTGCATTTGTTTCCGGTTCCTTTTTGGTATAAGAGCTTCTATTTGGTTTTTGATTTACAAGATTCACGGCTACAGTTGTTTTAGGTGATTTAACATTAGCAATTTCGGCTTCAAAGCGTTCTTTGGCAACGCCAGATTTATAATCTCTATATTGAGTTTCATGCATGGCAAATTCAAATAATTCTTCATCATCGAGGCCTGTATCCCAACCATTATCCTTCATTTCCTTTCTATATTTGTCAAGCACATCGGGATACGCATCCTGAGGGACACCTGTGTAGAATTCTTTACCTTGTTCCTTGGCCAATTTAACAAAAATAGGGTCAATTTTTCCGGGCAGATTTCCTGCTTTTCCCAACAACATATCCCATGTATTGGGGTCTATTTGTGCAAAACGACCTTTTCCCATTGCCAAATTCATAACATTTACAAGGGCGGTATTTTTAACATACTGACTAAAAGGCGTAACAAGTGGAGGGTATCCCATAAGAGGCCAAATATAAGTAACCTCATCGAATAGTTTTACCAAGAGTTCGTCTTCAGAAAGTTCGGGTTTGCCGGCTGATGAAAGCGACATATTAATTCCTTGATGAACACCTTTTAAATCGGCCATAAGCGAACCCATCATTCCACCTGGAAGACCTGAATCAACCATCAAAGAAGAAAGATAGCGATTTTTTTGATCTATAAAATGACCTAGAAAATCGTCAATAAACTCCTGAGTAAGAGCTCTGGCTTCCATATATGCATTCATGTTAATATCCGGAACATCAAAGCCATCGTCGAGCAACATGTGACGGATAGTAATTACGTCGGGATGAACCATTCCCCAAGAAAGAGGCTCCATGGCACAATCTAGATAATCGGCTCCCGCACGTGCTACCTCTAGCATAGAAGCAACAGCAAAACCAGGGCCTGAATGTCCGTGATACTGAACTATAATATGTGGATATTTTGTTTTAATAGCTTTAACAAGTTTACCCAAAGTAGCCGGTCTACCAACTCCTGCCATATCTTTAAGACAAATTTCGTCGGTTCCATATTCTACTGCCTTATCCACAACACCCATATAATATTCAACGGTGTGAAGGTTTGAATGGGTAATTGAAAGAGTTGCCTGAGAAATCATTCCTGCTTCCTTGGCATATTTAATTGAAAGTTCAAGATTTCTATGGTCGTTAAGGCCGCAAAAAGACCTTGCTATGTCAACACCTTGAGCTTTTTTTACTTTATACATTAATCTACGAACATCGGCAGGAACAGGAAACATGCGAATTCCGTTAAGAGCTCTTTCCAACATGTGGGTTTGAATTCCTGCCTCATTAAAAGGCTTTGTCCATTCTCTAACAGCTTGATTAGGATTTTCACCATAAAGAAGATTTACCTGTTCGAAAGCCCCTCCATTTGTTTCTACTCTAGAAAAACAACCCATTTCAGCAATAACGGGAGCGATTTTTTTCAGTTGGTCAACACGTGGCTGATACTTACCTGATGATTGCCACATATCGCGGTAAATTAAACTGAATTGTATTTTTTTGCCCATAGTTCGATTTTATGTTTGTGCAAATTTAATATTTTTTTTTTGCCCACAAAATTCAGGTCATTTCTTTAATGTATGAAAATTAATCCTGAGCAAATAATTTACAGCCTAATGTTCTTATCGTATTTTTCCAATTGATTTATCTTCTTTTCAACTTTTTCAAGCTTCTTAATGTAGAATTTTTTATACTTAGCAGCTTTTCTTTTATTCAAAGAGTTACAATAGTTAATAATTGATTTATAGATTTTTCGGGCTTTGTAATAGTCATCCAAATCTAGTTTCTTCTTATCTTGTTTTCGCTTATCGGTAAAGTCGTCTGCCGGCCAATGTAGTAATTGAAGTATTGTGTATTTGTTTTGTGGAATAAATTGCAATGATGAATTTGCGCTTGAAATTAATTCATCAACTGGATCAAGCTTGATTCTTTTATTCAGTGTGTCGCTGTAACTGAATGAATTAGAATAGTAGCGTTTTCCAAAAGATAAAAACTTCCATTTAAAATGACTCCACGATTCCGGCTTGTTGCTTAACTGAAAAGCAGGATCTGCCGACAAATGCGATTTATTAAACTTATCACTTGGGGTAAGATAGAAGTAATAATTAACAAAAGGCTTATCTTTTTTTGCGTCGGAATATTTTTTCATTCCCCAAGTGGCATCAATGTGATACCAATTATCATTTATTCTTACTGTATTCCACGCATGGTTCATCCTTTTCTTTTTTATATTTAGCTTTATTTTTTTTCCTGATGAATAGCCAAAAACCACTCTTGAAGTAACATCAGATTTTTCGCACATAGCTTGAAAAAGATAAGCCACATCGCCACAAACCCCTTTCTTCTTCGACAATAATTCCTTAGGAGCTAAAATACTTTTTACCTTTTTTCTTTTAACCCTCTTTGCTTTTTCTAAATCGTATTTAATATACTCTCCAATATATGTGTAATATAAATACGTTCTCTCGAAATCGTTATCTGCAAACTGATTTAAGTAATTTACAAGACTGTCGAGTTTCCTATTTAGTTTTGTTGGAATATTTGCAATACGCCTGTCCATCTCACAAATATTCATGGTATCTTTACCAATAATTACATTACAAGTATCTTTTTCTTGCCCCATTAAAGAACCAAAGCAAAAAATAAGCAAAAAAGTCTTACACAAAAATAATTTCAACATATCTCTCTATTTAAAGCTGCAAAAATAATTGTTTTTGTGAAAAAAGAAATTTTTGACTTAATATTTGTTTATAATTAATAGTTTTTTTAATAGAAAAATGCAGCAAGACTACTTTTTCATTATTACACAATTATTATAGAAAGCTTTTTGAATTAGAAGAAAAAAAAACAGAAGTTTACAAAGCTGAAATAACTCAATATTGCAATAAATCATTGTTACTTCTTAAAAATAAAATATACTGCCAAAATTAAAAACACAAATCCAATCAAATGATTTAGACGCAAGGTCTCATTTTTAAAAAAGAGTAAGGTAAAAGCTGTAAACACAATTAGTGTAATAACTTCCTGCAAAACTTTAAGTTCCACAAGAGAGTAAGGACCGCCATTTCCCTGATATCCAATTTTGTTTGCTGGTACTTGAAAAAAATACTCAAACAAAGCTAATCCCCACGATATAAGAACTATTGCAATTAATCCTAGTTTGCTAAACCACTTCCATTCAGAAAATTTCAAATGACCATACCATGCCATTGTCATAAATATATTAGACATTATTAGCAACCCTATTGTAGCAAATTGTTTCATTTTAGCATTTTTAGTAATCCACAAAATTAGCAAGGATAAAGAAAGATAGATATTAAATTTGCCTAAAAATTTGTAAGTTTGAGGCCAAAATAAAAAACTAAAACAATGACAAATTTTGTTGAAGAACTGAAATGGAGAGGCATGATTCACGATATTATGCCAGGAACCGAGGAACAACTTAAAAATGAGCTAACTACAGGATATATTGGATTCGACCCAACAGCAGATTCTTTGCATATTGGTAGTTTAGTGCAAATAATGATTTTGGTGCATTTGCAAAAATCAGGACATAAACCAATTGCCGTTGTTGGAGGTGCTACAGGAATGGTTGGCGATCCATCAGGAAAATCGGCAGAAAGAAACTTACTTACAAGAGAAATAATTGAAAAAAACTTGTGCGGAATTAAATCTCAATTGGAAAAATTTCTAGATTTTAATGCCGGACCAAATTCAGCTGAAATAATTGATAATTACTCATGGTTTAAAGATTATTCTTTTCTAGATTTCATTAGAGATGTTGGTAAACACATTACTGTTAATTACATGCTTGCAAAAGATTCTGTACAAAAAAGACTGGAATTTGGCATGTCGTTTACCGAATTTTCCTACCAGCTTATTCAAGGTTACGACTTCTACTGGCTGTATAAAAACAAGAATGCAAAATTACAACTGGGTGGCTCAGATCAATGGGGAAATATTGTTACCGGAACAGAGCTAATTAGAAGAATGGCAGGAGGTTCGGCTTTTGCAGTTACTTCTCCTCTCATTAAGAAAGCAGATGGAACTAAATTTGGAAAAACCGAGGAAGGTAATGTTTGGCTTGATAGAAAACTAACTTCACCATATAAATTCTACCAATATTGGATAAATACTAGCGATGAAGACGCTGAAAACTACATTAAAATTTTTACTCTTAAAACAAAAGCAGAGATAGATTCAATAATTGAAGAGCACAAGCAAGCTCCACATTTAAGACTGTTGCAAAAAGAACTTGCTAAAGATATAACTATTAGAGTTCATTCAGAAGCCGACTACAATTCAGCCATTGAAGCATCAGAAATACTTTTTGGAAAAGGTACAGCAGAAACCCTGGCTAAAATGGACGAAGAGACCTTCCTTAGCGTTTTTGAGGGGGTACCGGTTTATGAAATATCTTTATCTGAAATTGAAAAAGGAATTAATATTACTGAACTTCTAACCGATAAAACCGGGGCTTTTCCATCTAAAGGCGAGTTCCGTAGAACCCTTCAGGGTGGCGGAGTTAATCTTAACAAAGAAAAAATGAATGATGGAGATATGATTGTAAACAACAGTCATTTACTTAATGGGAAATTTCTACTTGGTCAAAAAGGTAAAAAAAGCTATTTCTTAATTCGTGTAAGTTAGTAATTATAGAATAATTAATAAATTTTCAACATTTCATTTTTTATAAATGCTGATTGATTTATAAACTAATCTTCAAACTACCAAAATCTTTGAAAAATTGAAAATCATCGGTTATTCTGCTTAGTCGTTTCAAAGAGTTTATTTGCATTTTCAGATTTATTTCTTCCTGATTAACAAAAACAAAATAATTAAGACTTTCTAAAGTTTTTGCAAAGTACTCCTGTTCCGTTTGTCCAGGTGTTGGTATTAAAATGGCATTTCGTCTTAAAGCAATTAAATCCATTATTGTTGAATAACCTGCTCGGGCAATAATATTACTACTCTTATTTACCAATTTCAGGAAATCTTCATCACTTACATGATTAAAAAAATGAATATTACCAAAATTTGCTGAAGCTTTTTCTTGTGGTTTAGCTTGAAGAATAGCAGCTTTAAAACCAAAATTTTCTATTTGTTCAACTATTTTCTTTTCCAAAATACTTCTTTGTGGCTCGGGACCTGAAAGTATTACTAAAAAATCATATTCATTTTCAATAATCGCAGGCTTTTCATAATCCCCAAATCTTGATAAAAAACCTATAAACAATGCATTTTCAGGCAATAATCGTTTTTGAGAAAGAAGACCTGTTAGCTTAACATCTTCTGTATTATCTGGAATTAAGCAATATTTGAATTTTCTTATTTTCGATGAAATATACAAATGTGCTAAGTATTCAATAGCTTTTGGCAAAACAGGATAAAGCTGATGTGTAATAATAATACTATCAACAGTTTTATTATAAAGTCCGTATCTATTATCAGAAATAATTAAATCAGGTGATATTTCATTAACTAACCTATTGAGAACTATATTCTCATTTCTAACAGATTTTAGAAATTTTGGCAAAGAACACAACAACTTATAAACCTGATTTTTACCCTTATTATATTTAATTTCAAGAGAAGGAATTTCAACAATTTGCAAACTTGGAAAACGGTTTTTAAGAAGGAAAATACTATTGCCACTTCCACCCAAAATAACCTCGCAATTATTTTCAATCAAGCTATTTATTATGGGAATAAGACGTGTAGCATGCCCTAAACCCCAATCCAAAGGACAAACAAGTATTCTTTTTCCTTGCACTAAGTTTTTTTTCTGCAATCTAGT
>JAFGXD010000038.1 GCA_016936815.1 Bacteroidales bacterium | reverse complement strand
CCTTATAGCAACGGCCTTCATACTGAGTACCGGTTGGACCGACTTTATGAAGAAAAACAACGCTATCGTCGTTACGATCTATTGCTTCTTCAATTTCCTCTCTTTCAACCAACTTAAATTTATAAGGGTAAACCTCTTTAATTTTCTTTTCTGTATTAACTTCACTACCAAGCTCTTCCTTTACCAAATAAAGAGTTTTATCTTTAATACTTGAAATATTTTTGTTGTAATATCCTATAATATTTGTGCCCTTTAAAGTAGTATTTTGTGATGTTAATAACATGTGATTTTGCACAAAATTTATTAAAGTTCCAATTTTATAGGCATAAGTTTCTTCGTCAACGTCTTTATAAGATAGAGGAACAGTGCAAAGTTGTGGCATTTCGGAGCTGGTTTTGTAGTTTCCTCCCAACGAAAGACACATAAAAGTATATTCAGCTTTTGTCTGATCCTTTTCGAAAACCGCATCATCCAGAGTAATAAAGGAATAATTAGCATCCTTTCTTTTTTCCTCGTATTCTGTTCTTGAAATAAACTTGTATTCGGTTATTTTCCAACTTTTTTCAATTGCTTCCTTTATTTCCATATTATATTCCAAAAGAGGATTATCATCCACTACAACCAAGGTGGTGGTTTTAAAGAAAGTTTCTATTTGTTCTCTTGTCCCAACTTCATTTTGAGAGTACGATAAAAAACTGATTATCAGTAATAAAGACGTAAGTATTCTTTTCATTTTTTCTAATTATTTTGGTTTGGGAAAATACAAAGAATTTCTATCATTATAACGACGCATATATAAAAAATATCGCTTTTTTCTTTGAGATTTTTTCAATTCCATGTATTCAATATATAAATCATTATCCCGAACAAGAATTATTTCAAAATTATTTCTGCTGAATGGCAAAATTTGTCCGGTTTCAAAATCCAGAATAAATTGTCTTATTTCCTTAGTTTTGTAAGTTGTATTTATTGGATTGTAATTATTGTAGTAATATGGGTCAACCGACCTATCGTGATAAACAGTCTGTTCTGCCACAAAATGTGAAATAGCCCCAACAACAGGAATTCGATAAAAAGCAGATTCGTAATTTATATATAGAAATCCATTTCTTGAATAACCCCAAATACTTGAAGTTGCAACAGTCTGAATTACACCAAAATCGTCGGCAAAGGCAATTTCTGATTTTTCAGTAAGATTTGAAAAGTAATCTAAATCATCCGAGCTGTAATCGGAAATAATTCTGGCAAGGGGAATAGGTTTATTTAATTTCACCTGATCAAAAGAAATATATACACCATCTTTAAATCTAAAATCAGGGCTATACTTTACCTTATCGGTTGAATCGGAAGGATTTACACTTTCCTGAGACAAGAGATTTGAGCCCAACAATACTATTGAAAAAAACAAAAAAACTCGCATTTATTTTTTTTCTAAAAGTAGTAAATTGAAAAATATTTTTCAATTCTGCTTCAATCAAATTATGAATAATTATTAACGAGTTTTTTTTATTACTTATTCTAGATAAGAAACCTGCCAATTATTTCCGCCATGGTCAATCCCCCTAGCCTTCTTTTCTAATTGGGAATTGCCTAAATTTAAAAACCCACAAACAGACAAACAAACAAACAAACAAACAAACAAACCACAACCGAGCCGCAGGCGAGCTCACAACCGAAGGACGTAAACGACAAACGTCTTAACGTTAAACCACAAACAAATCTAAATATCCTTCATAGAAAGCTGAATTCTTTTTCTTGCAACATCAACATCCACAACCTTTACCATAACATGTTGGTTTAAAGACAGTACTTCGGCAGGATTTGAAATATATCTGTCTGCCATATTCGAAATATGCACAAGTCCGTCTTGTTTTACCCCAATATCCACAAAAGCACCAAAATTTGTTAAATTAGTAACTATTCCCGGCACTACCATTCCAATTTTCAGGTCGTTCATTGAATGAATACCCTCTGCAAAATCAAAAACCTTAATTATTGTTCTTGGGTCTCTTCCCGGTTTAGCAAGTTCATGCATTATGTCTTTAAGTGTTGGAAGGCCAACTTCTTGATTAACGTATTTTTTAATGTCAATTTTTACTCTTATTTCCTCATTGTCAATTAATTCACTAACCGTACATTTCAATTCTTTTGCCCACAATTCAACTAAATTGTATCTTTCGGGGTGCACTGCTGTAAAATCTAATGGATTCTTAGCATCCCGTATTCTTAAAAAACCTGCTGCCTGTTCAAATGCTTTTGGCCCGAGTCGCGGAACTTTCTGAAGAGCTTTTCTGGAATCGAATGGCCCGTTTTCATCTCTATAGTCAATAATGTTTTTTGCAAGCTGAGGCCCCAATCCCGAAACATAAGTTAAAAGATGCATTGAGGCTGTATTAAGCTCTACTCCAACTTTGTTTACGCAATTCTCTACAACCTGATCTAAACCGTTTTTTAACTTTCCCTGATCTACATCGTGCTGATACTGACCAACTCCAATGGATTTTGCTTCAATTTTTACAAGCTCAGCCAAAGGATCCATTAATCGTCTTCCTATTGAAACGGCGCCTCGCACTGTCACATCGAATTGTGGAAATTCATCTCTGGCAATTTTCGAAGCCGAATAAATTGATGCCCCTGCTTCGTTAACAACAAAAACTTGTACTTTTCGGTCGAAAGCAATATTTTTAATAAAAAACTCTGTTTCCCTACCGGCAGTTCCGTTTCCAATTGCAATAGCATCAATCTTATATGAATTAACCAGAGAAACTAGTTTTTTTGCAGCAATTTTTCCGTCTTTTTGAGGGGGATGAGGAAAAATTGTTTCATTATGCAAAAGTTTCCCCTGATTATCGAGGCAAACCAGTTTACACCCTGTTCTAAACCCCGGATCTATTGCCAAAACTCGCTTTTCTCCAAGGGGAGGAGAAAGAAGTAGTTGTCGCAAATTTTCGGCAAAAACCATTATTGCCACCTCATCAGCTTTTTCCTTAAATAAAGTCTTCATTTCATTTTCCATTGAAGGTTGCAGAAGACGTTTATAGCAATCGGCAACAGCCAAAGAAACCTGCTTCCCGCAATCGTTTGATGATTTAACAAACATAGTTTCCAAAATTTCGATTGCATTTTCACGATCAGGCTCAACAGAAAGTTTTAGAAATCCCTCATTTTCACCTCTTCTCATTGCTAACATTCTATGAGAAGGACATTTTCTTATTAATTCTGAATGCTCAAAATAATCAGAATATTTTTCAGCATCAGCCTCATTTTTCTTTACAATTTTCGATGAAATAATTCCATCTTTAATAAACAACCGTCTAAGTCTGCCTCGGGCCACAGCATTTTCACTAAACCATTCGGCCAGAATATCTCTGGCTCCATCTAATGCTTCTTCCTGTGTTTCAACATCTTCATTCAAAAATTTAGAAACCGCAATATCCAAATCCTCATTTCCTTGTCGCATTATTAATTTTGCTAAAGGCTCCAGACCTCTTTCCTTTGCAATTGTTGCTTTGGTTTTTCTTTTTGGCTTAAAAGGAAGGTAAATATCTTCCAATTCTGAGATTTCGGAAGCATTTTCAATTTTTGTTTCCAATTCATCGTTTAAATTCCCTTGTTCTTTTAATGTCTCTAAAATAAAAGCCTTTCTCTTCTCAAACTCTTCCCATTTAGCAAGTTGTTCCTTAATATTTCCAATTACAACTTCATCCAGACCTTCAGTCATTTCTTTCCTGTATCTCGAAATAAACGGAATAGTAGCTCCTTCCGACAATAGATTAATTGTATTTGAAACTTGTTTTTTTGTCAGATTCAAATTTTCAGCAATCCTTACAATATTTTTTTCCATTTGTTTGTTTGTATAAATATGAAATTATTAATCAAACAGCCACCAAACATACATAAAAAAAACTTTTCATCTAATTT
>JAFGXD010000006.1 GCA_016936815.1 Bacteroidales bacterium | reverse complement strand
AACCATTTGGACCATATTTTGATTCGTCTATGGTTTGGGGACCGCTAATGGGTAGAAAGTTTTATATTGGCGCCAGATTTATGATTGAGTAATTTCTAGTATTAACAAATAAATAATTAAAAATGAAAGCATTAAGAAACAGTTTACTAATTATGGCAATATTGTTAAGTTCTTTAGCATATAGTCAAAAAAAGGAAGTAAAAGAAATAAGAGAAGTAAAATTTAAATCTAGTGTGGATTGCATGACTTGTAAGGCAAAAATTGAAAAGCACATGTCTTTTTGCAAGGGAGTAAAATCGGTTAATGCCGATATAGAAACCAAAACTGTTACCATAGGTTATAAACCTGCAAAAACCGATGAAGCCAAATTGAAAGAGGAGCTTGAAAAGACGGGATATGGAGCTGAGTTGATTAAAAATTGACAAGTCTTTTGTATATTCTTTTATTTGGACTAACTTTGGTCTTAAGTTATTAATTTTCTAAATTAAAGAAATGAAAAAGACGCTAAAACAAATTTTAAAAGAAGGACTTGTTGGAAAAAGAGTAGTATTATCGTCATTGACAGATATGCCAAAAGATGATAATGTAATTGTTCGAATTACCGATTGCGATTTTAATGAAAAGGGAGGCGACGATGATGATAAGTTTATTTATTACGAATTGCCTGACGGAACAATTACATACGAGAATATGGATTGGTCAGATATTTTAGAATTTGTTGAATAAAAAAAACAAGGAATACACTGTATTCCTTGCCTTTAAAACATTACCAACTTAACAATTACCGACAATCGCTAAGCTAATTCGTGCAAAGTAAAGCTCTTGTTGTCTTAAATAAGACGCAAAGGTCTTTTAAAAGGTTGCTTCTATAATAAAAAAAAAGGCGCTAAATTCTTAACGCCCTTTTCAAACTAACCAAAACTAATACATGTGTTATTTAATTACTATGGAAGTAACAATAGTTTTTTCTAAATTATCTGTTGTTATTTTTTCATCAATTGTATTTGCTTCTGTTGCCAGGCCAAGGATTACAAGTGATAATACCGCTAAAAAAAATAAAATAAACTTTTTCATCTTCTTCCTTTTCTATTAAGACTACAGCAGGATAAAAATGGTTGCATTGATTAAATTATTTCTATTAAAACAACATAACCCATTATTATTGCTATTGTTATTAACACAGCAGGAATAATTACTTTTTTTAATACTAAGTTATCCATTGTTATTATTATTTATTTTACAAATTTTCTTATAAACTCATAATTATCGTCAAAAACAATTGAAATAATGTAAAAGCCTTTAGTTAAGTCTTTTACCGGAATTTGTATAAGGTCATTGTTTATTGTGCCGGCATTTTGTTTTATTAACACTTTTCCTTCCATGTTACTTATAGCAAAGCTGAATTTAGAAAAATTATTTTTGTCAATTCTAACATTTAAAAAGTCATTTACAGGATTAGGAAAAATTGAAGTTTGAATTTGTTTCCAATCAGTTATTCCGGTAGAATTATAAAAAATATCGTTTTCCCTGATAGTAAAATGGCAGAAATTGTTTTCGCTACTATCTTCAGAAACATATATTGAAGCCGAATGTGTTGTTAATCCTGCTTTTTCAGGATAAATAATAAAATGGCAATTTGAAAGTTTTGCAAAGTTAAATTCGCCGTTATTGTTGGATATTTTAAAACGGAGTGGTACGAGGTTTGTATCAAGCAATAAAACTGTTATGTTTTGGGCAGGAATTAGACTGTCGGTTTTTGCTGCATCATCATCAAACCAAACACAGTTAAAAATATCATCTTCAAAAATGGCATCGTCTCCAATTTCAATAACCCCTGAGGTTTCTCCTTTTCCGTAAATTAGAGTATTGCTTTGCACAAGATGAATGTCAACATAATTTAGGGCAGGTTCATTTACATAAATTAAGGTTGCTTCGTTCCAGAATAATTCATTTCCGTAATATGATGGGAAATAAACAGGATAATAATATTCAGCCTCGAAATGTGGAACAGCATAAACCAAATAGTTACCGGAAGCTTCTATTTCGAAATAATATAGTCCGTTATTTATTGTTGATTTTGTTATGGCTTCAAATCTGCCATCGTTGAGTTTTTTGTACAAAACAGCCATTCCTTCCGGTAATAGAGCTCCACCCGCATAAACGTGCCCTGAAATTGACAAGGTTGAATCGGAAATTGATTCTGGAACAAACAAAGAATCGCAGTAAGTTGCAACACAATTATCGGTTGTGTAAATTGTTAGACAAACGTTGTACCAACCAGAATCCAAATAAGTATGAATGGGATTTGCCGGACCCAAAAGTGTTTCGCCATCTCCGAAATCCCAATACCATAATTCAGTTGAAATATCTGATGAGTTGTGAAAAGAAAAGCAGTTATCGCAATATTCTTCCTGTATTTCAAAATGTGAAAAGCAATCGCCTCCCATTGGGTTTTCTACATAAATATCTGTGCAATAGGAGCTTTCGCAACCGGAGTTTGTAAGAACGTGCAAGCAAACATGAAATAGACCTGAATCTAGGTAAGTATGACGAACCGAACCGCTGCTTACCGAATAAACACCGTCACCAAAATCCCAGTACCAGAGAACAATATCTCCCATAGATAAATCGTCGAAATCGTATGTATTAGGCCAGAATCCCGGGTTGTTTTCGAAAAAAGCCTGACAGCCGGTGGGTTCTCCAACAAAAATGGTATGACAAATCGTATCTATACAGGAAATACTATTAATAATAAGGCAAACCTCATAAAAACCCGGTTCAGAATAAATATGAATGGGATTGATGTCGTTGCTTAAATATCCATCTCCAAAAGTCCATAGATATGTTCCTAAAGAAGTTGATGATTGGTTGAAAAAATTAACATGAGATGAACCATCGCAGTAATAGTCAAACTCTGCATAACAACTATCCTTACTATTTCTTAATTCTATAGTGTCGCAAATTGTGCTGGAACAATTGTTTTCGGTAATAGTTAGACAAATTTCAAAGTTTCCTGAATCGGGAAATACTACCTCCGGATTGGGTTCGTTTGAACTTGAGGGTTCTCCGTTTTCGAAAGACCAATACCATTGTGTGTCATCAGAGTTATTATACAATGATAAATCTTCAAAAATTAAATAACCATGATTGTCAAATGTTGTATTATTGATATTAAACCTTGCTTCGCATTCGGCTATTTGTCCCATTGAAGCAATGGTATATAAAAAAATAGATATTAATAAAGTAACTTTCATTTATTTTATTGATTAAAATAATATCGTAAACCTAATTTTATACCTGTAGCCGATAGTTTTTGCGACACGCCTGTTTCTTTCCCGGTAAGAGAACTTAAGCTGTATCGTAAATATGGGTCGGCTATACATTCTAACCTATTTCCAATTTTGTAACTTAAGCCAAGTGAAAAATATGCTGAAAAGTGCAGTTTTTCATAATTGGCTTTTCTAATTGTTTCAGGAGTAGAAAAATCTGTAAACCCTGGTTGGTAACCATTTGTTTTATACATGAATCCTGTAATAATACCGACTTTTGGAGTGAAAACAAAGTTTCTTCTTTCAAATTCATAACCAAAAATCAGAGGCAGTTCTAAATATGTGTATTTGCCCTGAGTTTCTATCTGAGTTTTTCTAGTAATAGTATCGTAAACTACAAAGTCTATTGTATCAAATCCTTGTTGCCAAATAGTGTCATGTGCTGTGATTTCATATTCCACACCGGCCAATAAAGAATCCAAATTGAGGAAAGTATAGGTGTCAACATAGAAATTTGTGGTTGGAAAAACTGCCTGTTCTGTGTTTGCCTCAACAAAATCATAATTTGTTTCCAACATAGTGGAATTAATTATTTCAAGATATTCGAAACCTGATTGAATAATAAGCTGCTTAAATGAATAATTGAAGTTCAGACCTAGATTTTTCAAGTTTATATTTTTCTGTTCTGCAAAATTTCTTAGACCTGTATAGTAAATGCTTTCAGGATTTATAGATGTGAATTTACTTGTTGAAATTGAGGGATTCCAAAAAATATCAGCAGACCAATGTGTTGTTTCAATTATTATGTCGTTTCCTTTAGCGTCTTTTCCAACAGTATCTTTGTAAGGTATAATAATTTCGGAAAATAAAACTGAGTCGTTTTCAAAATATTTATTTTCTGAAAGCAGACTAATGTTTTCTTCCTCATAGCTTACAGCAATAAATTTAGGTTCAAATTCTTTTAAATCATTATCAAGATATTTAATTGTGGTATTATTATTAATTGAATTTTTCTCTGAACTATCAAATTTATTATCCTTAGTATTATTTTCTGCTAATACTTCTTTGTCTTCATTAACTATTTGTTTTTCAGGCAATATATTAATAATTTTTTCTTTAGAAGGATTTTTATTTTCACTTAATAGGTTGTTTGAATTATCAATTATTTCATTATTAATAGTTTTATTATCAATTTTCTTGGTTTCATTATTATTTTTATCATTAAGACCTGAAACCAGAGATGAAAGGGCAGGGTCATAGTTATCACCGGTATTTTTCTGAAAAACTTCTCTGCTAATATTCAGTTCAGGATAGTCGTTTTTAACTATTTGTCCTTTAGTAGTATTTTCTTCTGAAAAATCATTCATAAAAAACAGACTTCCGGCAATTAGCAATAATGCTGATGTGTAATAAATGTTCATGCTTGTCCAACTAAACCTGAAAAACATCAGATAAGCAAGTTTACGCTGAACATTATTCCAAACGTGCGTGCCGGGAACAACAGAATATTTGTTAAGAATTTCATGCAAACGATTAAAAAAATTGTTGTTCCATATTTCTTTTTCAACGTTGTTCCAAACTTTTTCATTTGGCTCAACCTTGTATTTTTCGGCAGCTTTTCTAAAAATGTCTTCTATATTTTGGTTTTCTTTCATAAAAACTTTTTACAAATAATATTCTTCTTTATTTAGTTCTAATAGTCTATTTTGAATCATTTTTTTTGCGCGAGAATATTGCGATTTTGAAGTGTTAACATCAATGCCCAATAATTCCGCAATCTCCCTGTGTTTATATCCTTCAATGGCATAAAGGTTGAAAACGATTCTGAAACCATCGGGTAGGTTTTTAATAATTTCCATTATTTCCTCTTCAGAAAACTCACTTTCCTCCATACTTGCTTCATCAAATTTCAATTCCGAAACCTCATCTATATCTTGATGATAATAATGTTTGAGGTTTTGCCTATAGAAAGATAAAGCTGTATTTACCATTACTCTTTTCATCCATCCTTCAAAAGAACCTTTTCCTGTGTACTGCTTTATGCGCATAAAAATTTTGACGAACCCATCCTGAAGTATGTCTTCGGCTTCATCGCGGTTACGTGCATATCGCATACAAACCCCAAGCAACACAGAAGCATATTTGTCGAATAATTGCTTTTGTGCCCCACGCTTGTTTTTTATACACCCCTGTATAAGTTGCTCTTCGTTAAGCATATTGTCGTTCTTCAATTGTAAGACTAGGGTTGCAGCCAAATGGTTGCATTTGTTTTATAAAAATAATACATTTATTAAGTAAAACCTAATAAACCAAATTCCTTAAATTTTTTTATTAAAAATTCAGAAAACCTCATAAAGCCCAAATCGGTAAAATGAGTTCCGTCTACTGTGGCTTCATGATCGTTGCCTAAAAATTCTTTATTGTCTATGTAGAAAATTAGTGAATCACCGTTTAGACTTGCAACCCTTCTTACTTCCTCATACAAAATCCGGTTTTTCTCATCTATGTTTTCCTTTCTGGAAGAATTGAAAAATCCGTTTTCGTAAATTAAACTCTCTATAAATATTATTGGAGTTTTTGGATGTTTTTGTCTTATTATTCTTATTAACTTTTCTGTATTTTCCTTTACCTGTGGTGCTTTCATATTTGCAATACAATCAATTACAAAAAACTCAGCATCTATTTCTGAAATAATTTCGGCTAATTCAGGTTCCATTCGGCCATTACCGCTAAAACCAAAGTTTATGCATTCTTTGCCTGTTTTTCGGGAAATTATGTTTGTGTAGGCCATGCCGGGACGACTTGCGCATCCTCCCTGTGTTATACTTGTTCCGTAAAAAACAATTGGCTTTCCTTCAAAAGCTTTATATGGTTTTATTTCTGCTTCTTTGTCAATTCCTATTTCAAGAATTTCTACACCGTCGTATAAGGGTAAATTTAAAATAAAAACTCTCTTTTCCTTGGTCATTCCTTCCACTAAGGTTTGAATATTCTCAAGTTTTTCAGGTTTTCCGGTATTTACGTACTGCCAAAATGTATCTACTTTACAATACAAATCTACTCCACCAATTCCGGTTTTTGCCATGTGCGACATTCTAAATCCTGTGCTTAATTTCCACCTGACTTTAATTATTGAAGAATTTGTCTCAAATCCAACAGAAATACCAGAGGAATTTTTAGATAAAGCCCATAATTCCGCCCTAACACTACTCTTATCTTTTGTTCTTAATCTATTATATGAATTTTCTTTCTCGGCTTCCGAAAAGCTTGTTCCATTTATAGTAAATTTTTCTTTTCCATAAAAAATGTATTCTTGGGAAAATAATCCAAAAGAAAAGAGGAATTGAAATATTAGAATTAGGCATAATGTTTTCATATTTTAATATTTTTATTATAAAATGCTTAAAAAGGTTATAAAGCAAAGAACCACTAAGTTTACGTAAAGGCCGCAAAGAACCGCAAACGAATTAACGACAAACCACAAACGAAAAAACGACAAACCACAAACGAGCTAACGATAACAACCCATCAACTCCATGAATAATAATAAACCTCATCATCTCCTTCCATTTCTTTTCGGAATTTAATGCCGGATTTTTCCATTAACTCTCTGGTAAAAAAGCCAATGCCTTTTTTGTAATCTTCTTTTTCCAAAACTACACAACCTTCGGTATTGTTTCCGGAAAGCTTTAATACTGCTTTAATTACTTTTTCTGCTTTTTGTTTATAGTTCTGTCTGTCAAGCACATATTTATTAAAGCCTGTTGTTTTGTTTTCACTATGTAGAACAAACCCCATGCTTTTATTATACTCAATGGCATTTTTATTGTCTTTATGCACTTTAATAAAACATTTTTCTCCTCCGGCAATATTAAAGCCAACTTCCAACAAACAAAGTGAAGCAAGTAATGGGGCAGGGCTGTTTAGATATTCCTTTTCACCAATAAGTAGTCCGGCTTCGGCAGTTTTTTTTTCGAAATCAATATTTTTCTCGTTAATTAGTCCTATCAGTTTCCTTTCATATTCAATTACATAGTACGAATTGTAAATATTATTTACCGATTTAAACCAATCCTTTTGCATTTCGGGAGTAATGTAATCTCTAAATTCCATATAACGGCAAATTTCCTCATCGTTGCGCCATTTCCGAACAATTTCCAGATGTTCTTCCTTTAATCTTATTATAGTAATGCCGTATTTTCTAATTTTCATTTTCCGAAATTTATACTTTTTCTCTTATGGTATAAGGTGGTTTTTTATTCTGAACCATATAAATTCTGCTAAGGTATTCGCCTATAATTCCTAGACTTACAAGAATAATGCTTGTTGAAAAAAGTATTGCCACAATCATTGATGTATAACCCAAAGGAACATTGTGGTAAATTTTCTTGTAAATAAACCAAAGTCCTAAAAGAAATGAAATGAAAGAAATAATCAAACCTCCTGCTACCATTAGTTTTAAAGGTACAGTGGTATAATAAATTGTTATGTTGAATGCCAATTTGAACAGTTTTACCGGTGAATAACCTGATTTTGAATTCTTTCGTTTTTGATGTGTAACCTGCACAAATTCAATAAAATCGGTATACCACAAAAGTAATTCATCAATATAAACGAAATTTTGATGATGATTGAGAATTTTGTTGGTTAAGTCTTTTGTAATAAGTCGGAAGGATGAACCTTTTCCAGGCGTATTTGAAACAATTTTTCCGGCTCTTTTCATATAGGAAGAACCAACACGACGATAAAAAGAATGTTGGTTTTTGCTGAAAATTCCGTAAACTAAGTCGGCTCCGGTTTCTATTTGTCGGTTAATAAGCATTGGAATTTCTTCCGGAAGTAGCTGCAAATCATCGTCAATTGTAATAATATAATCCCCTTTCGCAAACTTCATTCCGCAAAAAGTAGCATTATGCTGACCAAAGTTTTTTGAGAGTCGGAATCCCCTTACCAAATCAGGAAATTCATTTTTTAGAGATTTAATTATTTGCCAACTATTGTCGTTTCCGCCATCTTCAACGTAAACTATTTCAAACGATGTATTTTCTTTTTCAAATGAACTTATTATTCTTGTATTCAACTCTTTAAGAGTAGAAGCGCTATTATAAACCGGTATAATTACTGAATACAGAGATTTCATAATTTGTTCAAGTTAGGATTTTTTTCACAATTTATATTCCTCCTCCCAAAAAAAGATTTGTTCCGGTTAACCATTTTGCTTTTTCAGAAAGTAGGTAAACAGCGGCATTTGCTACATCTTCGGGCATTCCCATGCCAAGGGGGTGTATGTTTTTGTGTTTTTCAATTGCCTCTTCCATAATTAATTGCTCTTCGGTTCCAAGAAGAGGTGTTTTTACAAAGTTTGGTGAAATAGTATTGCAACGTATCTTTTTTGCAGCAAGTTCTAAAGCTAGAACCTTTACGTAACCGTCGAGAGCCATTTTGCCGGCAATATACAATGAAGCACCAACATAGGGGTATTTAGTAACGGCAGAGCTAATAAAAACCAATGATGCATTGTTGTTGATTAATTTTTTACTAAGAATTCCGGCAGTTAGCAAAACAACAGAATTGAAGTTTAAATCCATTGTTTCGTCTATATGTTTTTTGCGAATAAATTTTGCCGGTAGCACATTGCTCACACCGGCTGAAAAGACTATGCCGTCGAGTTTTGGCAAGTTTAAGATTAATGAATCAACATCAGATTGATTGCACAAATCTGCAGCAAATAATTTGTGATTTCCTGATTTATCTAATTTTTCAAAAGTATCTTTTAGTCTTTCAACATTTCTTCCTGTAATAATAATGTTTGCACCCTCTTTTGAAGCCAAAATTGCACACTCTTTTCCTATTCCGGAAGAAGCTCCGGTAACAAGAATAGTTTTATTTTTCAAATCATCCATTGTAATCTATTATTTCAGTACAAACAACATTATTGGTTTGTAAAAGCACAGAACCCCACGAAAGTCCCACCCCAAAGCCGGAAAGTAAAAGATTTGTTTTCCCGTTAGATATTTCCTTGCTTAAACAATGCAATATTGTTAAAGGAATTGAAGCAGAGCTTGTATTTCCGTATTTTCCAATTGAATAAGGGAATTTTTCGGGGTCTATTTTCAGTTTTTTTCTAATAGTCTCATTCATTAATCTGTTGGCCTGATGAAAGACGAAATAATCAACATCATCAATAGTTTTTTCTTGCGATTGTAGCAGAGATTGTACATTTGGAGCAACTTCACGAAGGGAAAAATTAAAAACCTCGAGGCCGTTTAGAGCAATTTGAATTCCCGTACGGTAAATTCCATCGGCAATTAATTCTTCCTCGAAAGAATCTTTATCAACAAATCGTCGCATTCCTCCGTGAGGCACATAAATAGCCTTATGACCTGAGCCATCGGAATTAAGATTAAAAAACATTGGTTCTGCATTAGAATCTAGTTCCAATGCGGTGGCAGTTCCGGCATCACCAAAAAGAGGGTAAGCGCTTTTGTCTCTGTAATTTGCATTAAGTGTAGAAACATCCCCTGCCAGCAGAAGAGCCTTTTTAATTCCTCCCGAGGCCATTAATGAAGAAATTACTGAAAGACCGTAAACATAACCCGAACAGCCCAAATTTATGTCGAAAGCCATGCAAGACTTAGGCAAATTTAGTCTATCCTGCAAAATAATTGCAGAAGAAGGAATCTGATAATCGGATGTTTGGGTAACTAATATTAATGCTTGAATTTCAGACTTTTCCCAATTCAAGGAATTAATTAATTTTTCGGCAGCTGAAAAACATAAGTCGGTTGTTGCAGTACCTTTTGCTGCAATTCTTCTGGTTTCAACGCCTATAGTTTTTATCATTAAAGGTCGTTCTTTTTCCGGAACCCAGTCGTACGACATATTATTGTACTCAAATTTGGGTACTGCTGCGGAAATTCCTTTAATTGCAATATTTTTTATTGAAAACTGTGGCATTAAGACGACTTTTTAGCAATAATGGTGTTAAACAAATCCATTATAGTTTCAGAGTTTCTAATATCGTCGGGGGTAATAGTAACATCGTATTCAGAATCTACTAAGGCAATAAAAATAAGTGCATTAATAGAGTTCCAATCGAAAAATTCTCTAAAATTACTTTCAGGTTTAAGTTTTCCTTTTTCCAAATCTTCAAACTCGTCTTCAATTTTAAGAATAAAATCTTCAGCTTTCATATATAAGGTTTTTATTTATAAGTAATTAGTCCAAAAGTTCAAAAGCAGCATCTAAATACACATAAGCATCTAAAGTATGTGCTCCGTTGTATCTTTTGTCGCGGTTATGACCCAAACGCACCACCACGGCATTTTTCTCATATATGACGAAAATATACTGTCCGAGGATGCCACGAGCGTAAGGAATTTTCATGCCTTTATAATCAATTATCCACCATTGATATCCGTAGAAATCGACCTCTGTGTTAAATTCAGTCTTAAGATGTCTGGCCGGTGAAAGAGCCATTTCGAGGTATTCTTTCGGAATAATTTGTTTATTTCCCCACTTTCCGTTTTTAAGGCAAAGCTGACCAATTCTGGCAAAGTCTCGGGCATTTGAATTAAAACAGCAATAAGCTTTTTCCATACCGTCTTTTTTGTCGAGACTCCACAGCGCATCGTTTTTTGCTCCAATTGGTTTCCATATTTTTTCAGAAGCGTAATCTGAAATACGTTTTCCGGTAGCTTTTTCTACAATCATTGCCAGAAGTTGAGTGTTACCGCTGAGGTATTTAAAAACTTTCCCCGGTTCTTCAACCACCTTTAGTTTTGTAATAAGCTTATTAACATTTGTACCATAATATGCTTTGGTTGTTGGAGAAAACGGACTCCCATAACTTTCCTTCCAGTTAAGGCCGGAGCTCATGGTAAGTACGTCCTTAATAGTAAGCTTTGCATTTTCACCCTTAGCAAATTCGGGAATAAAATCGGAAACCTTTTGTTCTACGCCTTGAATTTTTCCCTCATCAATAGCAATTCCAACCAGCAGAGAAACAATGCTTTTAGCCATTGAAAATGAGTTGGTAAGGGAGTTTTCAGAGCCTATACCCCAATATTTTTCATGTTTAAGACTTCCGTTTTGCACAACAAGAAAAGCAATGGTATTGTAGCCTTCAATCTTTTTAAGGGTTGAATCTGAAATGGTTTTTTGGTTATAATCGGGAGTATTAAACCAAATTTGCTCCTCGTCGGCCTTAATAGTTCTTGAAGCAAAAATTTTGTGGTCGTCTATATTGGCAGTTTGGTACCAAAGAGCTCTTCTAAGGAAAGTGCATCCTGAAACTATTGAAAAAATCAGAACCAAAGCAAAATAGAATCGAAATTTCTTAAAAATCATAGTAAGGTTATTTAACAAGGCTAAAAATACAGAGAAAGTTTTAGAATAACTACAATTAGGGGTAAAAAATGGTTTGTTTGTGGTTTGTTCGTTTGTTGTTAGTTCGTTTGTTGTTTGTCGTTAATTCGTTTGTCGTTAATTCGTTTGTGGTTTGTTGTTATTTCGTTTGTATAAAAAAAATGTCCGATAGGCTTGTTGCTTACCGGACAGTTTTTATTATTTAAAATAAATAGAATTATTCCTTTTCTATAAGTTTTTCAATATTTGGTTTTTCAAGTCCGTAACCTTTTTTCTTGTCCTCTATTTTTAGCAAGAATGCAAATAAAAGTGCTAAGACCCCGAATGCAGTGAATATCAGCATAGGATTAGTATAGTTATAATAGGAGGTCACATAAGAGTATTTAGAAACATTTTCACCTTCAGATGTAATGAAACCATCAACAACTTGTTTATTTACAGAGAAAATTGGCATTTTGAAAGTGGTACTATCATCCGAGAATCTATTATCCGGAATTAGTTCTTTAGAAATAGTTTCATTATTAGTAGTAACTACAGCAATAAGAGTTTTGTTTTCATCGTATTCGAAGTGATCTACCGTGAAGGTTGAGTCTTTTCGGGTTATCATTCCGGATTCTTTTAATTCAATAACCTGATCTTTGACAAGAACTTTATCAATTTTGTCTCCTTGTTCTGTAATAAATCCTGTACCAACAAGAACCACATAACCAACAAAGGCTTTATTAACAACCCAACCAATTAGCAATGGAACGCCCATTAAACCCCAGTTTTGAACCCAGAAAATTAATGAATATGCAGTTCCTAATTGTCTTTCAGGAATAATTTTTGGTACGGAAGGCCACATGGCTGAAGGCACAAGAGAAAATCCAATACCCAGAATAACAATTAAAACGATTGCAACCAGCCAATGGTCAAGACCCGGAATTGAGAATAAGGAGTGTACAAAAATCAGCAAAATGGATCCTATTATCATTATTGTTGCACCTTTTCCCTTCCTATCATACAAATTGCCAAAAAATGGAGTAAGAATAATTGTTCCAAATGGTAGTAGAGCCGGAATAATACCGGCAAAATCCTCATTTATATTAAACTTTTGAATCATTAAATCGGTAGCATATTTTAAGAATGGGAAAACTGCAGAATAGAATAATACACACAGGATAGCAATATACCAAAACCCTTTGTTAGCAATTATTTCCCAAATATCCTTCATTTTAAAGGACTCATCAACTGATTTGTCATCATTTTGTAATTTTACAGCTGCATCTGAAGCGTCAAGTTTTTTGTCCTGAAAGGTATAAAACATAAATGCAAGAAGTCCAATACAAGCCATTATTAATCCGAAAAGTACTGGCATAGATACTGTTCCAAAATGATTTGCAAGTGGCAAGGAAGTTGCAATAGCCAAACCGGTACCAATTCTCGCAGTTGCCATTTCAAGCCCCATAGCAAGAGCCATTTCCTTGCCCTTAAACCACTTAACTATTGTCTTTGAGACAGTTATTCCGGCAATTTCAACCCCAACCCCAAAAATTGCATACCCCAGTCCGGCCATAAATACCTGAGCCTTAGATTCAAATATTATTAAATCCCAAACAACACCATCTAAACTAGTTGTAGTAACTGCCCAATATTTTATTGTAACACCAACAACCATAATAATGGTAGCCATCATTCCGGTAAATCTAACTCCCCTCTTATCGAGAATAACACCTCCAATTATTAGAAAGAATAGAAACACATTAAACCACCCATAAGCACTTGTAAAGAAACCATAATCTTCACTATTCCAAGAAAGTTCCTGCTCTAACAAGCCCTTTAGCGGAGCCATAACATCAGTTAAGTAGTAACCGCAAAGCATTGTAAATGCAACAATTGCCAAAGCAACCCAACGAGCAGTTTTAGATTCTCTAATTGAATTTTTTATCTGATTCATAATAAGCTGATAATTAGTTTAGTTTTTTTTAGCCCACAAATATAATTTTTTAATTTTTTTATTTACAATTTAATTGATAAAAAAAGGACGATAAGCTAAAATTATCGTCCTTTTATCAAATTTTGTTCAATTTACTTGACAGGGATGTTCTTTAATGTCTCAACTAAAAAGTCCCAAAACTTCTGAACGGTGTCAATTTTTACCTTTTCATCGGGAGAGTGTGGAAAACGAATTGTTGGTCCGAATGATATCATATCCCAATTAGGATAAGCAGCTCCAAGAATGCCGCATTCTAAACCGGCATGAATTACTTTAGTATCAGGAGTTTTGCCGTACATTTTGTGGTAAACATCTTTCATTGTTTGTAAAATTGGAGATGTTGGATTTGGCTTCCAACCCGGATATGAACCTTCTAAAGCAACTTCTGCTCCAATTAATTCGAAAACACTTGCTACCATTGCTCCTAAATCTTCTTTTGCAGAATCTACAGCCGATCTTAGAAGGCAATTTACAGTCATGTTTCCATTTTCAGCTTTAACAATAGCCAAATTTAGAGATGTTTCAACAACTCCGGGCATTGCATCGCTCATTCTAATAACTCCATTGGGACAAGCATAAACAGAGTTAACAAACTTAAATTGAGCAGTTTCTTCCATTATTTTTGAAGGCATTGCAGTTTTTTCAGCCTTAAAAGAAAGATTTGGTTCTGTTGCGCTTAATTCTGAAATATATAATGCCTCATATTTTTTTAAACATTCGGTAAATTCTTTTTCTGCTGAAACAGGAACTACAACTGTGGCAAAAGATTCACGAGGTATGGCATTTCTTAATGTTCCACCTGTAAAATTTGCAAGTCGTAAACCATGAGACTGAATGGCATGTTTTATAAATCTTACCAAAAGCTTGTTGGAATTGCCTCTTCCAAGAATAATATCCATTCCTGAATGTCCACCTTTTAAACCTGTAAGATTTAATTTATAGGCTTGCATCCCCTGTGGAACATCAATTTCAGTATAATTCATATTTACATTTGCATCAACACCTCCTGCGCAACCAAAATACAATTCTCCTTCGTCTTCCGAATCGGTATTTATTAGAATGTCGCCTTTCAAAAAGCCCGGTTTCAGACCTTCTGCACCTGTCATTCCGGTTTCTTCGTCAATTGTAAACAAACATTCAATTGGTCCGTGTTGAAGGTCTTTCGACTGCAAAATTGTCATCATTGCAGCGCATCCCATTCCGTTATCTGCTCCAAGAGTTGTTCCTCTGGCTGTAACCCAGTCGCCATCTACATAAGCATCAATAGGATCTGTTTCAAAATTATGATTGCTGTCGCTGTTTGCCTGTGGTACCATATCGAGATGTCCTTGTAAAACAACGCCCTTGCGATTTTCGAAACCCGGACTGGCCGGCTTTCTGATAATTACGTTTTCAACCTCATCAATTATTGTCTCTAATCCCAGCTTTTCGCCAAAATTCTTCATATAGGCAATAATTTTCGCTTCCTTTTTAGAAGGTCTTGGAATTTGTGTAAGTTGGTAGAAGTTTTCCCAAACTGCCTTGGGTTCAAGGTTTAAAATTTCTTTAGACATGTCTTATGTTTTTTAATGGTTATTATTTAATATGAAGTCTTAAAAGTAAGATTTTTTTTTGATAAGAGAAAATTAAAAATGCACTGACAATTTTTCAGTTCTATTTGTAAAATATGAAAAAGAAGTAATATGGCATGAAATATGAAGAGAATACTCTAAATATATAAATAATTAGATAATATTATGGAATTTTTTGAAATTAACTCTAATTCAGATCTTAAGAATAAACTTGAGACTAACAAAAGGTCTTTTCTTTTGCTCTACAAATCGGGTTCACAAGCAAGCGAATGTGCTGTGGAAAACTTAAAGAAGCTCAAAATTAATAATGATTCAATAGAATTTTTTGCTGCAGATGTTACAAAAGTAAGAGACATCCACGAGAACTACAACATTAGTACAGTTCCTGCTTTATTAGAATTTGAAGGTTATCAGGTAAAAAACACAACAAAAGGCTGTCATGATACTTTGTTCTTTCAATCTTTATTAGATGATGCAGTTTACAAAGCTAAAGCTCAAAAGGAAGGCAAGACAATAAAGACAGTTATTGCCTATACAAGTCAGACCTGCACTTGGTGTAATACTTTAAAGTCGTATTTAAAGCAGCATGGAATAAGATACAGGGAAGTTGATATTTCTAAAAACCAAAAAGCTGCTGAGGATTTGGTGAAAAGAAGCGGACAAAGAGGGGTTCCTCAGACTGAAATAAATGGTAAAATTGTTGTCGGGTTCGACAAACTTCAACTTAATAGATTACTGGAAATAAAAGAATAGTAACAATAAAACAAATATATTATGAAAGAATTACAACCTATCAATCAGAATGTTCTATTAGATTTAGCCAATGAAAAAGCCGAGCAAAAAACAGCTTCAGGAATAATAATTCCCGACACTGCAAAGGAGAAACAAAACATTGCAAAAGTTATTGGAATAAGTAAACTTGATAATCCTGAAATTTCAATAGGAGATTTGGTATTATATAAAGAGTATTCAGGAACTGAAACCGAATTTGAAGGAAAAAAATATTTACTTATTCCTTACGATTCTATTTTGGCTAAAATTGTTGAAACAGACTCAATATAGTCTAAATGCCACAATGACAGTTTAAGCGGCTTTCAGAAATTGGTTTTTTAATACTTCTGAAGAATTTTTTTCTTACATAATTAACCATTTCTGAAAGCTCATCATTTTCTCTATCTTCCTCTAATTCAACAATTCGAAAAATAGTGTAATAAATATAGCCAATTCGCTTCCCATTCGCATCTCTATCTTTATTTTTTACTGCATAAACCAAATATTCTTTTTCAAAATTCAATGTATCTGCCTTGTCCATTATAGCCAAAAGATTATATCTAGCCTCTCCTTTCAAAATTGCAATCATTTGAAATTCAGCAATTAGAAGTTCTTCTCCGGGACAAATTTTAGTCTCATAACCCTTTATTTTCCCTGCAAAAATAACTCTTGCCTCTTTAAAATAGGGAGGGGAGGGATTTTTGTCTTGGCCAAATCCATGCAATAGAAAAAATGTGAGTATTATAGAAACTAGTATTTTCATTTTTTTTTGCTGTTTGCTTATAGCTTATAGCTGTTAGCTTTTAGCTTTTAGCTCAAACAACCATATGTAATCATCAATTCTAACTAAACAAAAACTCCTCGCCCGTTCCGCCTAAAACAAATTATGCCTTCAAACAAGTTTATGCTACGGCGGGTTTATCGGCAAAAATAATCATTCTTGTATAAAGATTTAACCCCTAGCGGGGTATTTTTTGTTTTGGAATTTAGCTTTTGGTTTTAAAAACTATTTCCAATTCAACTTTATAAACTAAATCCCCCTTCAATTGCAACATGCTAATGATTAATATAATGCCAAGTTAAAACTTAAAAAAACTTGCTATTGGTAATTTTTCAGAACCTCGAACGCCAAGGCTGTTTTCTAGTGTTTAAGGGTGTTTTGGTGTTCTGAGGATTCCTAGTTACGCAGCCTATGGCAGCTCCACTACCAATGACGTATTTTACTAATAAATTAAAATTGAACTATTTGCAGATTAAGTTCCGAAGCTAACTTAGTAATAGTTTTTATTTT
>JAFGXD010000037.1 GCA_016936815.1 Bacteroidales bacterium | reverse complement strand
GCTAAAATCCAATCGCTAACCATAAACCAACTCCCCTTTAGGGGCTGGGGGTAAAAACCCGAAATTGCGATAAGGCGAAATTGCGATGTTAATGATGAACGCCAAACGACAAACAACAAACGACAAACGACAAACAACAAACAACAAACAACAAACAACAAACGCCGCAGGCAATAAACCAAAACCATCATACCTCCATGCCTATAATTCTTTTAAAAAAAAATCGTATATTTCTCCCAAAATGTTTATGCCAATTTAATATCATTATTATGAACTCATTTATTACATTAATTTTTCTGGGAATTATTCTCGCCGGCTTTTCTCAAGAACCAAAAGCTACTGAAAAAGAAGCTCTTATGTGGGTAACCGTCAGCAATATGGAAGGAGTGCCTCTGGTCGGTGAAAAAATTGAAGTTGAAGCCGCTTCCACTAAGATAATTGTCTCCGCAATTACAAATGATAAAGGTAAATGCTGGTTTTTACTAAAAAAAGGTGAAACTTTTGACATTAGATACAAAGAAATAGAAAAGTCCCGCGATTATCAAAAAATCCAAATCCCCAACGAAGAGGGATTGTTCGAGGTTGAAGCTATTATTATGTACGAACCCGCAAAATCATACACTCTTGAAAACGTCTATTTCGATACCGGAAAAGCTACTCTAAAACCCTCGTCTTTTGTTGCCCTCGACGAGCTTGTTGACTTTATGAAAAGAAAAAAGAGCACCATTATCGAAATTGGTGGCCATACCGACAATGTTGGTGATGATAATGCAAATTTGACCCTATCGCAACAAAGAGCTGAGTCGGTTAAGAATTATTTATTAAAAAATGGAATTGAAGAATCCAGAGTTCAAGCTAAGGGTTATGGAGAAACAAAATTTATTGCCCCCAACGATTCTGAAGAAAACCGACAAAAAAACCGTAGAACAGAAGTTACTATCTTAAGCAATTAATTTTGAATACAGTATTTAGAGATAACAGAAGGTTTAACTCTTTAGCTGCCTATTTTAAAGAAAAATTTGGAAGCAGAGTTCAAAAGGTTTCAATTAATGCCGGCTTTTCTTGTCCCAACCGCGATGGAAAATTATCCACCGGTGGATGCTCTTACTGTAATAACAAAGCTTTTAACCCATCTTATTGCAAACCCGAAAAATCTATCTCTCAACAAATTATCGAAGGTATTGAATTCCACAAAAAAAGATACGAATCGGCATCTTCGTTTCTGGCATATTTTCAAGCTTTTTCTAATACCTACTCCGATGTAGATAGTTTAGAAAAAATTTACAAGGAAGCCTTATCTATTAATGGAATTTCTGGCCTAATTATAGGAACCAGACCCGATTGCATTAATAATGATAAACTCGAAATGATTGCCAAATTAGCTAAAGAAAAATATCTTGTAATTGAATATGGAATAGAGTCTTGCTATAACAAAACTCTTGAAAGAATTAATAGGGGACATACATTCCAGCAAACAATAGAAGCCATAATTCAAACAAATAAAAAAGGAATTCTAACCGGCGGTCACATGGTATTCGGATTGCCGGGTGAAACTCGTAATGAAATGCTAAACCAGGCAGAAATTATTTCATCTCTACCTCTTCATTCTGTAAAATTTCACCAACTTCAGATTTTTAAAAATACAAAATTTGAAAAAGAGTTTATTAGTAATCCTCAGAAGTTTAATCTGTTCGACCTAGAAGAATATATTGAATTTATTATCGACTTTACGGAAAGGCTTAACCCCGATTTTCTAATTGAACGTTTTGCCGGCGAAGGTCCTCCAATTTATATAGCCGGAGGAAAAAGATGGGGCTTAAGAAACGATGAAATTCTTAATAAAATAGAAAAACGAATGCATGAAAGGGAAACATGGCAGGGAAAATATTTTTCAAAAATTTATTAATCAAATTCACTTACAAAGGATTCCGACGAAAGTGTATCTCCATTAACATCAAAATAAACCCAGATTCCTGCCTTCTCACCATATTTGTAAAATCCCTTTTCTTTTAGTTTCCCGTTTTTGTGCCACATTTGCCAAAGTCCATGACTTTTATCTTCAACAAATTCAGATTCTATCCATTTCGTACCATTGTCATACCACCACAACCATTTCCCTTCTCTTAAATTATTAACATATTTGCCAATTTCCTTTGTAATGCCGTTTTTGTACCAGAATTGCCAATTGCCATCCAGATTATCCATTTTATACTCCTTTTCAACAGCAATTTGTCCATTTTCGTACCAACCTCTAAAAATCCCGTTTCTACAGCCGTTTTTATAACTGCCTTCATATTCCTTAACTCCATTTGTGTACCAGGCTGCTCCCTTTCCATGCCTTTTCCCTTCTACAAAATCTGCCGTAATTGCCCTAACATTATTATCGTAATAGCCTTCGCAGTAGCCTGTATATGGTTCTTTTTCACCTTTCAAATAAAATAAATTACCCCTTTTTTCAAGCCGAAAATAATCGTCGTATGACTTATTGCAACCAACATACAATAAAATAAACAAAAGTGGAAATATCCTTTTCATTTTTTTTAATTATTTGAAATCGTTGAACAATACGTCTATTTATGCCATAGAGTTGTATTTTTTATATATGTTTTGCAAAATGATATACATATATTTGTCCCTTAAAATTTAAAAATGAAATTAAACCCTCTGGAAAAAAGAACTTTTTGGCTTCACATGCTCTTTTCTTTTGTTGAAGGGTTAACTAGAGGAATTCTTGCCCTAAATGCCTATGTTTTATTAAAGAGCTTAAACGGTTCTAATCAGCAAGTTGGTTATCTTTTTACCATAACTTGGGGAATTATGGTGCTTACCGTTATTTTTGCAATTCTTGCCAGAAACACAAAGCAGATAAAACAATTGCTAATAATAATGGCCTTTATTACTAGAGGCCCTTTAATTCTTTTTGCTCTTTTTCCACTTTTTCTTCAAAATGGTTATAACCAAGCTTTTGCTCAAAACCTTTTTCTAATAATTTTTCTTTTTTACTTTTTTTCGCAGCCTTTTTTCATGCCAATTGTTAATCTTGTCTTAAAATCAAATTATTCGAAAGATAAATTTGGCAGACTTTTCGGCTATTCCAATATGGTTAGAAATGGCATGACTCTTTTAGGAACTTTTCTATTTGCCATTCTGCTTGAACTTGATAATGAGGCTTATTCATACGTGTATCCAATAATTGGACTTGTTGGCATTATAAGCATTTATCTTTTCAATAGAATAGATTTCTCAACTTACAATCCGGTTATTGCAGGCAGTTTTTTTAGGAAATTATCTGTTTCTTTTCGTAAACTTTGGGATATCTTATTGAAAAACAAACCCTACAGAGATTTTGAAATTGGCTTTGTTTTTTATGGAATTGCCTTTATGATGACCGATTCTGTGGTTAAAATTTTTATGGAGGATTATCTCAAATTAGATTATATCACTATTTCCCTTTATGAAAATCTTAGATGGGTTTTTGCAATAGGATTAACCCCCGTTTTTTCTCTTCTGGTTGATAAAATCGACCCGCGAAAATTTGGTATGTTTACATTCTTCGCTCTTGCCTTATACCTGTTATTTATGGGGTTAACTCAATATCTAGACTTCACCTTTGCTATTGCCGGATACAATTTGCATATTACAATTCTTGTCTCAATTTTCTTTTTTGGGGTTTTTACCTCCACAATGGGAATTTTATGGGGCATTGGTTCTTCATATTTTTGCAAAGCTCATGAAGCTGCCGATTATCAAGCTGTTCACATGTCGCTTACCGGAATTAGGGCCTTGTTTTTTCCTTTAATCGGAATTGCAATTTACGAGCATTTTAGCTATTCTGTGAATTTTGCAATAGGTATTGCCTGTCTTCTGCTTGGCATTTTAGCTTTCTATATTTCTATCAGAAGGTATAAGTTTCAATAGTTGCTAAAATCTTATTTCTTATAATTTTTGGATTTTGAATTTTCAAACGCCTCAATATCAAAGAATTTTTCTTTCTTCCTCTTCCTGTAAACCAATACTGCAGATCCTTCATCAATTTTTATATCGTATTGCAATAATGCCTTCTCTTTTTTGTAATCGGGCAATATTCTTTCCGAAGCAGTAATTATTACAGTATCTCCTTTAGAGAAAGTTATTTCCTTGCTTACCAAATCGTTTTTAATAATCTTAATTTCCAATTGGTTTTCAGGAAGCAATAATTCGCTGAAAATTAATTTATTACTCGAATGTTTTACAACCAGTTCAATACGATAATTTCTGCCACCACCCGTTCCCTGCATTCCTCCTGTCCAATTTTTTACACTCGACGAAAGCAACTCGAAGTCGGGAGATTTAACAAACAAACTAAATGGAATAATTGTCCAAAGCCAAAATGTTTTCATTATTCTTTAACAATTTTACTTGTATAATGAGAGTTATTCATCTCTATTTGAAGAATATATGTGCCGTTAGCAAATTTAGAAAGGTCAATTTCCTTATCTACATTATTGGTTCTTTCAGCATAGCTGAACAATAAACTGCCGTTAAGTCCAAATACTCTAATTTTAATATCTTCAGAATCAATCATTTTACCTGTTATTCTAAAGGCTCCATTGTTTGGATTTGGAAAAACTTTAAAAATTCCGGAAATATCTTCAACCTCAGGAACTGCATTTTCATAAACATACAAATCGGTTTCCCAAAGTCCTCGTCCATAAGTTGCTGCTCTAAGTTTTTGTCCGGCTTCGTTTATTTCTAACTCGTTAATAACAACGTTGGGAAGACCTTCGCTATATGAAATCCAGTAATTAAGCGAATCGGAGGCTCTTATAGAGTCGTTGGAATAATAAACTCCTATATCGGTTCCTACATAAATTGCTCCCTGGTAGCCAATATTCTCACAAACAATACTATTAGCAGAAACATTTGGTAAATTGCTTGAAATATTTATCCAATCTTCACCGGCATTTTGCGACATATAAACTTTTTTTCCATTAGAGTAACCTGAAAAACATACATAAACCTTTTCCGGATTTTGGGCATCAACAGCTATATATGTAATTTTATTTGTGGAAGTTGGAAGTCCCAAGCTTATTCCTTCCCATGACACGCCAGCATTTTTTGTAACTAAAAGACCACCTGGCCGTGCAGCATAAATATAATTCGAATTTGAAGGTGCAACTGCCAATGCTCTAAGAGATTGTGAATTTGAAATATCTCCTAATTTTTCCCAAGTATTACCTCTGTCTCCCGAACGCCAAACATTATAGAATCCGGCATAAATTGTATCTGCAAATACAGGATGCATTACAAAAGGAGTAACCCAGTCGCCAAGCTCACCTGCATCGGTAATTGGGGCTTCCAATCCGGAAACATAACTTTGTCCGCCATCGTTTGAACGACTTAGAGCACCATTGTAATTTGTGGCCCAAATAATATTTACACTATCGTGATGAATCATTGCTTCCATACCATCACCGCCAAGTGTGTTTATCCAGGCACCATCTTTATAAAGGTAAGTTCCATTATCCTGAGTTCCACCAATAACCATATCAGCATAAGATTTGCATGTTCCCAGACGATAATATTCTGTATTATGAACTCCGTTTGAATTGTATGTCCATGTTGTTGGTAACATATAGCAACCGGGAACTATAACATCCGAAATTTCGTCGGCATCGGCAGGAGGGGGTAGGGTTACACAGCCGTGCATAACAAGCCAGGTAAGATCCAAATTTCCAATTTGCAAATCAGTTGTTT